>JANORE010000289.1:0-5463 GCA_031415155.1 Akkermansiaceae bacterium
CTCACCCATGCCGGGCGAATCTCGCACGAGATGGCGCAAGCCAAAGCCGAGTTGGAATACGATAAATTCAAGGCACTCATCGCCAGTATCCCACGTGCTGTGGACGCTGACTTCGAGCAGGCCACGAAGGATTTGAAGAAACCGAAGAAGCCCAAGTCACCGAAGAAATGAGCTTGGAGGCGATGCACTTTCCAAAAATGATATCTGCATCCCTACTGGACAAAGCATCTTGGGCTTTTAGCTTGGATCTCAATCACATTATCATCTATGGAATTCCAATCTGATCTTAATCGCCAACTCCCGCCCGACGATGTCGCTGCCATTGATGAACTGGGGAAAACCTACCAAGCCTTTCGCGCGGAACTCGCGAAAGTCATCGTCGGCCAAGACGACGTGATCGAGAAACTCGCGATTTCTCTCTTTGCCCGTGGTCATGCCTTGTTGATGGGCGTTCCTGGCTTGGCGAAAACTCTCCTCGTTTCCTCTGTCGCGCAGACCTTTGATCTCTCATTCAACCGCATCCAGTTCACCCCGGATTTGATGCCCGCCGACATTACGGGCACGGACATCATCCAGGAATCCGGTGTGGGTGGGCGGCGCGAGTTTCAATTTATCAAGGGCCCGGTCTTCGCGAACATCGTACTCGCCGACGAAATCAACCGCGCTCCCGCGAAAACTCAGTCCGCCATGCTGGAAGCGATGCAGGAAAATAAAGTGACGGTCCTCGGTAATACCTACACGCTGCAGCCGCCATTTTTCGTGCTCGCCACGCAAAATCCCATCGAGCAGGAAGGCACGTATCCACTCCCGGAGGCCCAGCTCGACCGCTTCATGTTTCTCATCGAGGTCGGCTATCCATCCGCCGCTGAGGAGAAGGAAATCGCTCGTGCCACGACCGGCTCTGCCCGCCGAGAGCTCAATCATTTACTCGATGGCGCGAAGGTCATCGCCTTCCAAGAGCTGGTCCGCCGCGTCCCCGTGCCGGAGCATCTTTACGATTACGCGGTCAAAATTGTCCGTAAAACCCGCCCCGGCGAGCCCGAGTCCCCGCAATGGATCAAGGACACCGTCGGCTGGGGAGCGGGTCCGCGGGCTGTGCAATATTTGATCCTCGGGGCGAAATCCCGCGCGGCTCTCCGCGGCTCTTACATGGCCTCGCTGGAAGATTTAGAGGCAATCGCGTCCGCCGTCCTCACTCACCGTGTCATCACGAATTTCTCGGCGGAGTCCCAAGGCATGACCTCCAAGAAAATCGTCGAGCGATTGATCAAGGAAATGCGGGACGAGTGACTTGGCCGCAGGTATGAAGCGCTTCAAGCTTCGATGCCGTGCTTGGTGCGGAGGCGTTCGATTTCTTCGGAAATCGCGCCCCAGCGGGAGTAGCTCGTTTCCAGTGATTTCGCGAACTTGTCCACGGCATTGGTCACTTCGCGGAGTTTGCCAGGGTTGTTCGTCACAGCATCGCTGGAGAGTTGCTGAGTGAGAGTGAGCTGCGCGGCTTCGATCTCGGCGATCTTTGCTTCGAGCGTGGTAAATTCTGCCTCCAGTGGCTTGAGAACCTTGGAGCGGATTTCCCGTGCTTCGGCCTCGATCCGGCGTTGTTCCTTACGATTCACGCCGGGGATGGAAGGACGTGAGGAGCCGGATTGCGCGGCGCTCGCCAAGGTCGTGAGGCGCGGTGTGCCCTTCTTGGCAGCCTCGTCTTCGGCCGATTTTTCCAAGTAGTAAGTGATATTTCCGGCGTAGAGCACTGGCTGCTCGCCGGGGCGAAATTCTAAGGTTTTGCTGACAAGAGCGTCGAGGAATGTCCGGTTGTGCGAGACGATCATCACGCTGCCGGGGTAGTCGATGAGTGCGCGCTGGAGGACGTCTTGCGACTGCATATCCAGGTGGTTCGTCGGCTCGTCGAGGATGAGGAAATTGGCGGGCCGCAGCAACATGCAGACCAGGGCGACGCGGGATCGCTCGCCGCCGGAAAGCACGCCGACTTTTTTGAAAACATCGTCACCCCGGAAAAGGAAGCAGCCTAGCAGATTTCGCGCGTGCGGCATGGATTCGCGAGATGCGGCGGACTCGACCGTTTCGAGGACCGATAGATTCGGGTCCAGCTCGTCCGCGTGGTTTTGTGAGAAGAAGGAGGTGGCGACTTTGTGGCCGAAGGCGTGCTCACCCGCGTCCGGTTGTTCTTGGCCAGTGATGAGACGGCAGAAGGTGGATTTGCCCGCTCCGTTCGGCCCGACGATGGCGAATTTTTCACCTTTATTGATCTCGAAGTCGAAGCCGCTGAACACTTGGAGTGAGCCGTAAGCTTTATGCACTGCGTCGAGTTTTGCCACAGTGTGACCAGAATTCGGTGGGGCGGGGAATTTGAAATTCATCACAGCATCCTCTTGCTCGGGAGCTGGGATGCGCTCGACCTTGGCCAGCAGTTTGATCCGCGACTGCACCAGCGTCGCCTTATTCGCCGAGGCTCGGAAGCGGTCGATGAAGCGCTGTGTCTCGGCGATTTCTCGCTGCTGTGCGGTGTATTGTTTGAGGCGGATTTCCTTGCGCAGGACTGACTCGCGCTCGAAGTAGGAGAAATTTCCGGCATACTCCTCGGCCCGGCCGTGGGAGAAGGCGATGGTGCGGGTGCAGAGGGTGTCGAGTAGGGCGCGGTCGTGGGAAATGAGCAGGATCGCGCCGGGGTAGTTGACCAGGTATTGCTCGACCCAGATCTGGGTGCCGATGTCCAAGTGGTTCGTCGGCTCGTCGAGTAAAAGCACTTCGGGTTCTTGGAGAAACAGCTTGGCCATGGCGATCCGCATTTGCCAACCTCCGGAAAATTCCGAGCAATCGCGGGCGAAATCCTTGGCTTGGAAGCCCAGACCTTTCAGCACTGACTCGATCCGCGGCTTCATCCGGGATGGATCTGTGGCATCGAGTTGCAATTCCAGCTCACCGATTTCTTCAAGTAAATCTCCGTAGGGCGACGAGCGTGGATCCAGCTTGCCGAGTTCGTTCGAGAGACGGTCAATCTTCTCATGCAGCGCCATCGTTTCGCCGAAGGCGGACTCCGTTTCCTGCCATAGCGTTCTGCCTTTGACGTGGATTCCTTCCTGCGGCAAATAGCCGATCCGTGTGCCCTTCGGCGCGTGAATTTGCCCTGAGGTCGCTGGAATCATCCCGGCCACACATTTCATCAATGTCGATTTCCCCGCACCATTGTGACCGGCGAAGGCAATGCGCTCGCGCGGCTGAACGGAGAAGGAGAGATCATTAAAAAGGACACGCGGCCCGAATTCAACGCGAAGTGACTGAACGGAAATCATCTGAGCGCGGAAGATGCACACCACGGCGGTGCGGTCAAGCGGGAGTCTCTGCCCATCTCATTCGGGATTTTCTGGGCAGGTAGGAAATCCAATGCGCCCTTGTCAAAGAAGCTGCTCCCCGAGAAGGATTGGCACCAATGCATGTGAACGGCTTTCTCGATGTGTTTCGAAAGTATCTAAAATTGACCTGAAATCAGGGGGGGGGGATTTGAAAAGCCCCATGAAGACAGGCATTTTACGAGATACCGGGCAACCGACCTGAGACAATTTACGGTTTCTTGAACAAATTTTTGACAAGTCCTGATTTGCTAGTTAAACACCGCGCCCCGCACTGAGAATTAAAAAATTCTCAGGATGCATTTTATAACACAAACGCCCTCTCAGTCATGGCCAAAAAGACATCTCTCAAAGCAGCTCCACGCGCCCGCACCGGTTCCGGCCGTCTTAACCAAATGCGCCGTGAAGGCTGGGTTCCATCCGTGATCTACGGAGCTGGCACCGAAAATATCAATCTCAAGGTCGATGCTAAAACATTCGGTGATCTGCTCGCTCACAGCAGCTCGGAAAATATTTTGGTCAATCTCGACATCGAAGGTCACGGCACTCGCCTCGCCTTCCTTCAGGCGATTCAACACGACCCGATTTCAGGAAAAACACTTCATGCGGATTTCCGCTCGATTGATGAAAATACTCCGATCACCGCTCACATTCCGACTCACCTCAATGGTGAATCTCCAGGGGTGAAAGCCGGTGGCCTCATCGAGCAATATGTCCACGCTCTGGAAATTACCTGCCTTCCGAACGATCTTCCTGAAACCATCGAAGTTGACATCAGTCACCTCGAAGTTGGCGACTCACTCCACATCGGTGACATCAAGTTACCTTCTGGTGTTCGCGCCACTCACGCTGCGGAAGTCGTCGTCGCACACGTAGGCAAGCCGAGTGCTGCTATTTCAGAAGCGGCTGCCGCTCCTTCCAAGTAATGGTTGTTTAAAATTTTAAAAACCGCCCGGTCTGTATCAACGGTCCGGGCGTTTTTGTAACTAGAAGTTGAGAAAATTTTCGATATATTCGGGCGTTTTAAGTGCTTCTTCAGCTTTCTCTCAACTCTCCACCATCGACCTTCAACTTTCTGCCATGTCCTTTCAACTCATCGTCGGTCTCGGTAATCCCGGACGACAGTATGAAGAAACTCGGCATAATGTCGGGTTCATGGTGTTAGATCGTCTTGCTGCGGCTTCGGGTGCAGCTTTCCAATCCATTCCTAAGTGGCAAAGCCATCTTGCCAAGCTCTCTGGTTCCGGCGTGGTTTTGCTCAAGCCGCAAACATTCATGAATCTCAGTGGCCGCGCGATTCAGCAGATTCTTTCGTTTCACAAGTGGACGCCCGAGCAAATGCTGGTCATTTACGACGATGTTGCCCTGCCACTCGGCACGCTCCGATTCCGGGAAAAAGGCTCCGCTGGCGGGCACAACGGCATCAAGTCGATCCTCCAACACCTCGGAAATGACGCATTTCCCCGGCTGAAGCTCGGCATCGGCGGCAGTGCGCCGGGCGAAATGGTCGGGCACGTCTTGGGGAAGTTTTCGCCCGATGAGCGACCTATCCTCGAAAACATGCTTGCCACCGCTCTCGAAGCGGTGCAGATTTCGCGCTCCCAAGGCATTGCCGCAGCAGCGCAACGCTTTCACACTCGTAATACTCCACTTACCCCATCCACTGATGAGTCGCAAATACCAAGGTCTGATTGTCCTTAATACTAAATCCCTTGATGGCACTGTAGACGATCTCGTCACTGCCGTTTCCAAAGAAATCGAAGCAGAAGGCGCTAAGCTTGAAAAAATTGCACAGCTCGGTCGCCGTGACTTCGCCTACAATGCACGGCATCTTGCATCCGGCCACTATGTGAACTACACCTTCCAAGGCACGCCAGAATCGATCTCCAAAATTCAAAGCCGCCTGCGATTGAACGAAAACGTGCATCTTCAACACTTCGTCCGCGTCGCCTAAGTTTCCGCTCGTCTCAACAAGCGCATTGTCTTCACCATTCTTCCTGCGATGGCCAATCTCAACAAAGTCATGCTCATCGGGAATCTCACCCGAGATCCTGAGCTACGCCACACTCCTAAAGGTACTGCGGTTGCAGAAATT
>JANORE010000290.1:0-15601 GCA_031415155.1 Akkermansiaceae bacterium
CGGCTTCGCCAAGCGCGGCGTCGTCCCGGTGAAAGTAGAAGTACTCGGAAAAATCCAAACGGAAGGTGAGTGATTTTAATCACCCGTCTTTCATGATCCGTCTGACGACGTAAATCGTTCATTGGGCCGTGGCATCGTTCCGCCACCCGGACCATCGCTCCCGATGCCACGGCCTTCTGAAATCATTTTTGATTTTATCTCAAAGAGCCGCAGAAAATCGGGTCGCCCTATTTCGCGGCAATGGAATTTTCCCGAAAGGGACTCGGCCAAAAATAGACACTCCACACTAACGCGTGTTAAGTAGGGAGCGTGCAGATTCCAATGACCGCCGAATTGAAAGTCACCTGGTAGGTGCTTTAAAAAAGAAGTTGAATATCTTTGGGTTCAGGGCGTCATTTTGCTCGTGAAAAATAATATCACTTCCGTGCGCTTCTTCGCTTTTACCACCCTTGCCGCTTTGATTTTTTCTAACGTCAGCTGCATGACCACCTACGATGTCAATGGTCGTCCGATGCAGACGGTCGATCCTGCAGTCGCTGTTGCAGGAATCGCCGCTGCCGGCCTCATCGGCTATGCCGCCGGGAATCATCACCGTGGTGGCCATCATGGTCATTACCACGGTGGATATTATGGCCCATGCTACTGAGCGAAATCTCCGATTGAGCGAAAAAAGACCTGCGGCCAGTGACGGACGCAGGTTGAATTTTTTCGGTAAATGGCACTGATTTCAAAGGATCAATCGAGATCTTTTTTCTTCAATTCCTCATCAATGTGCTTTAGAAAATCTTCTATTTTTGGATATTTCGAAGCATAAAAGCGGCTGAATTCCTTACCTTCTGGATTGAGAAGGATGACCGTTGGGAAGCCTTCAATCTTATATTTCTTCGCCATGGGTTCATTTTTCTCCTTCACCGCTGCGTCACCGTTCGGGAAATCCAGTTCAACGAGGATGTAATTTTTAGCTGCCGCGCTCACGAATTCTTTTTTGGAAAAGACGTTCTTGCGCATGGCGATGCAGGGCGGGCACCAGTCAGAACCCGTGAACTCAACAAGCACGGATTTTTTCTCGGCCTTGGCTTTCACCAAGGCTTTATCGAGATCGGTGGACCAACCTTCCGGCGTATTTGCAAAGGCGGAAGAAGTAAGGGCTGCGACGCCCACGGTTACAGAAGCGAGCCAAGTAATTGCTTTCATCATCATAATAGTGCCGCCAAACGATGAATTATTCAAAAAATTTTTGCCTAATTTTTTCCTCTCGCTTGAATCGAAGGCCATGTCCGTGCGACCACATCTCATTTTAGCGACTCGAAATGCCCATAAAACGGCTGAAATCCGTGCCATGATCGGTCATCTCTATGAAGTGCTTGATGCCACTGCTTTTCCTGAATTGCCAGAAATTGAGGAAACTGGAACGACGTTTTTAGAAAATGCCCGGTTGAAGGCGGAGGGAGTCAGCCACCACATCGGAGGCTGGGTGCTCTCCGATGATTCGGGTCTCGAGGTGGATGCCCTCGGCGGCGCACCCAGCGTCTGGTCGTCCAGTTACGGCGGAGAGGAAGGAAATCACACGAGGAATAACACGCGACTTCTCGATGAAATGTCTGGGCAGGTGGATCGGGCCGCCCGTTTCCGCTGCACCATGGTGCTTGCGCGCGGCGGAAAAGCGTACGCGAACTTCAGCGGTGTGGTGGAAGGACGACTCGTCGAGTCGTTGCGCGGGACTGATGGATTCGGCTATGATCCATTATTTATCCCGGCAGGATACGATTTCACTTTCGCGGAATTAGGCGATGAAATCAAAAATACGCTAAGTCACCGTTCTCGTGCTCTCGTTCAAGCGATCCAATATCTCAAAGAACAAGCCATAAAATAGTTTGTTTTCCTTAACTAACTGAGGCAGACTATTCGGTGTGAAAAATTTCCTGCTATTTTTAACCATTCTTCTGCCCGTGATCGGTGGTCTCGTTTCCTGCTCGAATCAGGTCAAAGCGAAGCGTCCCATTTCTTATCACTTCGAACATGGTCGTACCGCCTTGTTGAAAAATGGGGTCGCCTATGCTCCGAAACGCGCTCCGGCATCTGTGAAACGAGCAATCGCCGCAGGAAATCGCTTGCAAGGAATGCCTTACAAATGGGGCGGCGGTCATGCACGACTGGATGATTCTGGCTACGATTGTTCTGGCACCGTTTCATACGTTCTTCGCGAAGCTGGCCTGATGAAAGGCTGCATCCACTCGAAGGCGTTTTTCAAATACGGAAAAAAGGGGGCCGGAAAATGGATCACCATTTATGTCAGAGACGGGCACGTTTTCATGACGGTGGCTGGACTCCGGCTTGATACAGGTGGCTCCGGCTCACGATCTGGCCCACGCTGGAAACCTGAAACTCGCCAAGGACGTGGCCATGTCATGCGCCATCCTTCCGGGACGTGAAACTTTTCGCGTTAAGACTTTTCGAGCTTGCATCGGAATGACCATTTCGCTTCTTTGCGGCGTCACTCCCTCGTGACTGCTTATTTCTCCCCAAGCTGAGACTCAAATAGTCGAATGTGTCGAGAATCGCACATTGGGGATCTGGCACAGCACATGCTACTTCAAATTTTCTAAAGACACATTCATATGATGACATTGATTAAGAAATTCTCCCCGCGACGTCACAAAAAGGAGCGTAAGGCTCAGACCCCGATCCATTATCCTTTTTGTATCTCAAATGCGCAACAGGAAGCGTATCTCGCATCTCATCGCAGACGCACGCTCCATCTTCTCCCGCCGCCAATCGTGATCGCTCGAAATCCAAAGCCGAACAGCAGCGAATCTCATCAGCCGCGCATTGTTTTTCATGACGAAATTCCTGATTTCCGTCTTCCTGCCTTCCGCTATCTCAAGTTCGACAAGTCGCAGTGATTGCTTGCTAGCTCAGCAGTCAACTCAACGAGTGATGGGAAAACGCGTTCTGCCTTAGAGAAATCTAGCGCGGCAGTGACCCGGTTCGGCACGATCCAGACTTTCATGTTCGCGGCCTTCGCCGACTTCATGCCATTGAGTGAATCCTCAATCACGAGGCATTCTGTGGGATCAAGCCCGAGTCGTTTGGCCGCTTCAAGATATAAATCTGGAGCAGGCTTGATTTGCGGAGCGTCTCCTCGGCAAACCACTGTTTCGAAATGATCGGCAAAAGCCAATTTCGCTAACCATCCATCCACCCAATGGTGCGATGAGCTAGAAACCACCGCCCGGCGGATGCCGGCTTGAGTGAGCTTTTCTAATAATGGAATCACCCCGAGCATGGTGCCCTCGTGAGTGAGATCGCTCATGATTTCCTGCTGCCGCTGAGTATCCAGATCATGCCAATCAAACGCTTTTCCGGTGAGTTCTTCCAAGTGTGTCTTCGGCGACCAAGTCGCGAAATCCGAGCCGATGCAGTGGGTGTAAATTTCTAACGGTAAATCATGCCCATGCGCTTGAAAGGTTCGCAACCAAGCCTGATAAATCGCCCATTCCGTGTCCACCAACACGCCGTCGAAATCAAATAACACCGCAGAAAATTCCATGCCCACGGATGGCCTGCTCGGGAGGATTGAGCAAGTTTGGATTTAAAGTTTCGGCGGGAAAGCGGGTGGACCATCTATCAGCTTCGGGCTCAGTATTAAGGCTTCACCACCACGAAAAAGATACTGTTGGTAGAGTTGTTTCTGAAGATGGTGCCAACTGAAAATGATGATGGGCATGACGAAATAGATCCCAATGGAGCAAGTCATGATAGCGACGATGGCCGCGCAAATACCTAGCCCAAGCATGAAGAACATGCTGACAAGCATTTCTCTCCATACGAGGGAGATGAATTTTTTGATGAACCTGAAGTTGAATGCCGCCTTGAAGTCTTGAGTCATTGAGGCGCTGATGATCAGAGGGGTCATGAGCGCGCTATAGGAAAGGAAAAATAGAAATTGAAAGCAGAAGATCCCGAAGATCATGATCGTGAATCCGCCGCCTCGCAGTAGCTCATTTCCACCGCCGAACAGGCCAATCATCGCGAAAAAAATTAAAATCATGATTCCTGCGATGGGCCAAAGAATGAGTGATGTGACCATGCTCACCACGAACGGCCATAAGCCGCGTTCCATATATTTTCCGAAAAATTGAAAATCAAATGGCGGCATTTTGGCGGGATCATCTTCATGTCCTCGCGTCCAGAGGCAAGTGATGTGCCAGCCACTCAAGGCCATCTGACCCACGATGGGGATGAGCATCAAGACCGCACCGAACAGCATGTTGCTTGTCCATTTCGCGCTTTTGAAAAAATCACTCACCGAGGCGTTGTAGTTCATGAAGATGGAAGGGGGAAATTTGCTCGCAGGATTTTTAGGGCGGTGGCTCTCACTAGGCAAGGTCCTCGGTGGTGAGTTGGCTTAGTTCATCTTTGGTCCACTCGCGCTTACGCATGCAGAGCCGCACGGCGTGCTTGCGGATGGCTTTCTCGAAAAGATTCCGCATGTGACGGCCGTTGCCGAAGCCGCGACCGGCGGTTTCGAGTTCGGCTGCGACCCGGGTTTCCAGCGCAGTTTCCGCATCCAAGGCGAGCGTGTACTGGTTTTTTTCACAAAATCCCTTAAAAATTGCGACCAACTCGGGTGCGGTGTAATCCTCGAAATTCAGGTGAATCGTGAAGCGCGACTGCAAGCCAGGGTTCGTGTCGATGAAGCGCTTCATGTCGTCTGGGTAGCCAGCGACGATCACGATCAGACGCTCGCGATGGTCCTCCATACGCTTCACGAGCGTGTCGATGGCCTCCCGCCCGAAGTCGTTTTCCCCGCCCGAGACCAGCGCGTAGGCTTCATCCACAAACAAAACTCCGTCGAGCGATTGGTTCACGAGGTCGTCGGTTTTCTTCGCGGTGTGGCCGACGTATTGGCCGACGAGCCCGAGCCGGTCGGTCTCCACGAGGTGCCCATTTTGCAAGACGCCGAGTGCGGAAAAAATCCGGGAGACGATGCGAGCGACCGTGGTTTTTCCCGTTCCTGGATTGCCGGAAAATACCATGTGCAGTGACATGGCGGCTCCCTTGAGATCGTATTTCTCGCGGGCTTTGTTGATTTCTAGGAAGCGGACCAGGCTTTCAATCTCAGCCTTCACGTTGGCGAGTCCGGCCAGTTTTGTGAATTCGGCGAGGCAGGTTTCGAGATCCTCTTTGGGCATTTTCACCGGCGTCGCCTTGATCGGTTCGTCTTCGCCAGACTCCAGCCGGGCAAGGATTTGCTCCGCGCGGGCAGTGTCGCCATTGAGAAGTTGGTAGGTTAAATTGGTGAGAAACAAGCGCTCGTCGGAATGGATCGAGCCGTCCGCGAGCACCATGCCCGCAGCCACTCGGAACAATTGTTCTCCCCAAGTCGCGTGTTGCTTGCCGAATCTCAGGGCGGATAAATCATAGCCCGGCTGCGCAAATACGCGGGCTTCCAGTAGCCGATCGTGCGCGCTGGACCACTCGATTTTCCGGGCCACGGCAGCAGCGAATTCCTTCTCTGCTTGGTTCGTGTCATTATCGATCCGAGCAGTGAGGAAAAGGACGAGCTTGAGTTCATAATCGAGTTCCAGAGCCTCGCAACCGTGCTCGGAGATCAGTGATTTTCGGACGGCTGGAACCCCGGCGCAGGAACGATCCGCAAGGTTTTCGATCATGTGAATGAGGGAATTCGCTGTGGGATGGAGTTTGGCCCGCGCTCGAAGGAGGTTCGGTGAATCGTCTCAGCGTGGAGAGCCGAGATGATCAATTCCATCACCGCTTCCGCCACTTCTGGACGACCACAAGTGAACACATCCACCGCCGCGTAGCCATGTTCCGGCCATGTGTGGACGGTCACGTGGCTTTCCGCGATGACGACCACACCGCTCACGCCCTGCGGCGAGAAGTGATGGAAATGCGATGAAACGAGCGTCGCTCCACCTTTTTCCGCGCAGCGGCGGAAGCATTTTTCTAGCTCGGCGACGTCGTTGAGCACGGTCGCCGGGCATCCGGTCAGTTCCGCGAGGACATGTCTCCCTGCTGGCGGTGAGCTGGGTGTGGTTTCAGGCATCGGGATCGGTTAGCCGGGGCTGCTGGTTCCAAGCTTGGCCTTGAGGGCATCGAGCTTGGCTTGCACGTCCGGGCTTCCTGAACCGGCCCCGAGCGACTTAAACTCGTCCTCAAGACGGGTGGTACCGGAGTTGTCCGCCATTTCCTTAGCGGCATCGGCCTCGTAGCCTTGGCGTTCTGCTTTCGCCTTCATGCGGGCCATCAGGTCGTCTGGACTGCGCTTGTTGGTCATCTTGGCCTTGGCTTCGTAGATGTCTTTTTTGACTTCGGCAGCCCTGCTTTGGGCGATGATGAAATCCTTATTGCGCCGGTATTCTGCGACCTCGGCTTCCATCTTGATGACTTCTTGCTTGAGGTCGGTGACAGAGGATTGCTGGCCTTGCCAACTTGGCTCCAGCGAGGCGGCACGGCTTTCGTGTTCGCTGGCGCGTTCCAGTGCCTTTACCGCGAGATCCTCGCGGCCGGAGCGCATGGCTGCTTCCGCTTTTTGCTCCCATTGGAATTTTTCAGCCTTCTCTTTTTCGAGTTGGGCCTTCGTCTGGCGCTCGGTGGCGATGACCTGTTGCACCGACTGCTTCACTTCGCGAATTTGCTTTTCCTTGTCTGAAATCGCTTGTTCGAGCATCAGCTCGGGTTTTTCGAATTTTTCCACCACCTTGTTGGCGGAGGCTTGCCCGATTTTAAATATACGTGAAAAAATACTCATGGCTGGAAAGAATTAGGAGTTAAAGGAAGGTGTTAAAATTTCGGTGACCCGGTCCACGGCGAGTTCAAGCGCGTCGAAAACGGCGAGCAATTCTTGGTCGGACAGATCGCCCGTTTCGCGGCTTTCTACCAAGACGAGGCGGCGGTCGGCGGGGTTGCTGGTATCGAGTCCGACGCTGACGGGTAGGATTTCGGTGTTCAGCACCAGCAGTGAAAGCAGCAGTTCTTGGGAGATGATCGAATCGACGTTGCCGAGATCGACTTCAAAATAGATTTGCTTGTCATCCACGTTGAGGAAAACCGGAAGTTCATCTTCGCGCTGGGCGCTGAGGACGTTGTTCGAGAGTTCTTCGACGACAAAGCCGTTAGATTCTAGGAAGCGCGCGAGCTCTTCGTCGCGCTGGAGTTTGATCATTATATGTTTCATGCGTGATGAGGTTGGAGATTTATGTTGAGATGAGAGGTTTCAAATGCTTCGTAGTCAGAACGTTTCTCGGCGAGTAGCACGAGTTGGTCAGCCTTGTTAGCTCCAGTTTTCATCCCAGAAGCGGTCACGGTTATGAGGTTTGATGTAGTTCTCGAAATTGAAATCCGAGGCGGGAGGAAACTCGACCGCAGCGACGACACGCTCCGATTCATTTCCACCGCCATGGGTCGGGCTGGTTTCCTTGAGTTCGCCTTGCGCTTGGGCCAGCAGCTTGCCGAGTAATGCACCGCCTTGCTGGAGGATGTCCTCGGCCACCGTCGCGCCGTCGATCCAGCGGTCGCCGTCTTCATAGCCAAGCTCGCTGACGTCGGTGGCGTTGTTGCAGACGTCGAGAATCTCGTCCCAGACGCTTCCCAGCAGCAGATCGAATTGCCAGCCCGTGGCGTCGCGGCCGAAGCGATCTTCGCGGATGAAACTCATGAAGACGATTTCCACGGCATTGATGTCGAGGTGCTCGGCGATGGCGATCCGCATGTCCTCGAAGCGCTCGTCGTGGAGATACGCCTGCCATTCGTCTGGCTCGAGGATTTCGAAATACTGTTCGAAGGCGAACTCGCCGGAACCGAGATCCACGCCGGAAAAGACGTCGAAGAAATAGACGAAACGAGCGTAGCGTTCCATGAACTGCTTAATGATATTCCGCCCTTCCTCGGTGGGAATGTAGTCCTTGGCATCGCGGATTTGAATCCATTCCTTGACCAGCAGCCATTCAAGGATCGGCTCCAAATCAGAATCCTCATCCTCCAACCACAGTTGGAAAATCCGCGGATGGTTGATCATGAACTCCAGCAGGAAAATCCCAGCGAACCGGAGCTTCTGCTCGTCGGAAACGGTCCATGGATCGTCGTCAATTTCTTCGGGCATGGTTTTTAGGAATACGTAGCATCAAGGAGTAGAGCGATCCCGATGGCGGCGGCGCCTTCGATCAGGGCGACACCCCAGTTCCGGTCACGGGCGATTTCATCGTGAAGGCGGGCGTTCGGCAGGATGATGAGATCTACCAGCCAGCGGCTGCCGAGTAGGACGAGCAGAGAAATCGGAATCCAGACTGCCAGTGCGACCAGCGAATCCCCGCGCCGGATTTGTCCGGAAATAAGGATGGCGAGGGCCACGAGTGTCGCGCCGAAGGCAATGCCAGCGCCTTCGTTGTCGCGCTCGATTTCATCGTGCACGTTGTAGCCGCAGGTGCGTTGATAGATCGCGCCAAGAAGGATGAAGCCGAGTTGCCCGATCACGAAATAGACCAGCGTATCGAGAATTTCCATGGCGAATCCGCCGCCGGTGGTGCCGCTGATGGAGGCGGAAACGATGAACGCCGTGCCGATATAGGTGCCTGCTAGGACCGCGCCGGTGCCGACGTTGCGGTCGGTGATGAGCTCCTTGTGCATTTCAAACCGATTGAGCAAGAACTTGCGGTTGATCCATGCGGACAAAAGTAGCAGGGAAAGTGAAATCGCGGTCCAGACGGCGACGGCGAGTAGGTCACGCCAGATCGTCTGGTAAGGATTTCCGCCGGAGATCATCACACCGCGGATGAGAGTCAAAACTCCGAAGATGTAGCCTGCGGTAGCAACGGCGACTGCCTTGTTGTCATGTTTGGTGAGCTCGTCGCTGAGGTTGTAACGGGTGGTGAGTCCCTTGACCGGTTTGGCGAGCAGGACGAGAACAAGACCCGCCAAGAAGTAGAGGATGGCAGGCGAGGTGAAAATCTCAACCACGGGAGCGGTATCGAGCCAGACTTGGAGGTGTTCGTTCACGGGATGGAAAAGTGATGAGGTTTATTTACCGCCGCCGGAGGAGCCGCCGCTGCGAGAGGAGCCAGAGCTACTGCTGCGCCCGAAGCCGCCGTAAGAGCTGGGCTTGCTCGGGGCCGTGGCGGTGGTGGGTTTGCTTGAAGAACCCGTGAAGGAGCGTTGCGACTGGGTAGGACGGCTGATGGCGCGTGCCTTGGCGGCCATTTTTTCCGCATTCGGGGAAATGGCGGGTTGGGAAATAACCGGACTCGAAGACCTGGTAACTGAGGAGCCCGCGTTGCGCGAACTCATGGAGCCGGCGTAGCGATCCGTCGCTTGGCGATTCCAGCCGCTTCCGTAAGATGAAGGATAGTTTCCATTTCCGTAGGGCGAGGCGTAGGACGGACGGTTCGAAAATAACCACCCCACCAAAAGCGCGTCAGTCAGACCGAAACTGGAATGGTGGTAATTTCCCGCTCCGTATAACGAAGGATTTCCCGTGGTCTGCAGGGTCGTCTTGTCGGCTTCTTTTTGGAAATCAATGGTCGCTATTTCCTGGGTTTTTCCTGCGGACACCTCGGTGGTGAGCGAGAAACCCCGGCGGTCACCGCTGCCATACTCGGTGACCTTGATGTAATCGACTCTGCCATCGTCGTTGAGGTCGATGTTATTGACGGCTTCTGCTTGGCTGTTGAGAAGGCTCTCGAAGTCGGCGGCGTCCTTCGACTTCTTGGCTAAAGCGGTGACGGCATCGAGATCGAGCCCCTTGGAATATTCCTTGAGGATGATCTCAGCCTGCTTTTCGGCAGTGGCCGCAGGGGTGGAATTCTTCTGACCACACTGCGAGAACATGGAAAATGCCACGACCAACGCAAGCAATCCGACACCGATTTTCGTAAGGGAATTCATGGGATCTCTGCAATGTTCCAACCTTGAAGGTGATAGTGATAAACGCGAGGTTCGGTAAGTGAAGTAAAATCTTGGTGAGTGGAAACCAGTTGGTTTTTTCCAAAGACGAGAGCGGCGGCGACGAGTTCTGGTGTTAGATAGAGAGTCGGGATTTTCAGTTGGGTCAGCCCGGCGAGTGCCTCACGGGTCGGCGCAGCGGCTTGTCCGCTTTTGGCGATCCACCAGCCCCATTCGCCGAATGATGGGACGTTGTCATGGTAGGGAACGACGTCGAATCCGGCAGCTTTCAGGGTGCGGCCGATGCAGAGATAGGCTTCGCGGGCTTGGACGCACGAACCGGATTGCTGGACGACGACCGCACCGGGATTCATCACCTTTTCGAGATGATCATAAAACGGGCGACCGTAAAGTTTCGCAAGATCGGGCGAATTCGGATCGGGGAAATCCATGATGACGACGTCGTAGCGCTCGCTGACGGATTTCACGAATTCGGCGGCGTCGAGGTTGATGACGTGGAGCGTGGCCGTTTCATGAACGGCAGTGGGGAAATTCTCGAGCTGGCTCGGTTGGGCGTTTTTGTAGGCAGCGCCGGAACTCACTCCTGCGGCCACTCGCCGGGTGACTCTGGGGTCGCTCATGCTGCCGCCGTTCAGACGGACGATTTCTGGGTCCGTCGTGGCCAGCTCCGTCATCATCGGATCCAGATCGACGAGCGTCACTGCGCGGACTTCCGGGTATTTTAAAACCTCGCGCAGCGCCAGTCCGTCGCCGCCGCCGAGGATCAGCACCTTCTCGCGGCGGTCGGCAAGATGCATCGCTGGATGAACCAGATTTTCATGATAGATCGCCTCGTCGGCCTCATTAAATTGCAAATGACCGTTGATGTAGCAGCGGACATTTCCGAGGTGGTTCTTCGTGAGAATGATGTGCTGAAAAGGCGAGGTGATCGAGGTGATGATGGGGTCGCGGTAGAGAAATTGCTCCGCCT
Source organism: Akkermansiaceae bacterium (assembly GCA_031415155.1). GTDB lineage: Bacteria > Verrucomicrobiota > Verrucomicrobiia > Verrucomicrobiales > Akkermansiaceae > Luteolibacter. Next base: position 10,892 of record JANORE010000290.1, read on the forward strand.
TCAAGGTGAGGCCCCTGCCGATAATCAGGCCGACGGTTACCGCCACCAGGCCAACGATGATTTCCAGAAGCCGCGCGCGTGGACGAGCGAGGCGTTTCCGATAGAGAAACCAGCATAACAACGCGGATGCCATCGTCGCCAGACCGACGATGAAGCTGATCCGGTCGATGCTCAGATAGCGCACTAACAGGAAAGTCCACAGCAACGCTCCCGCCAGCGCGCCGATGTAATCCATCTTGAGGATTTGCGCGAGATTGACCCGCATTTCCGGCGAGTCGTCCTCGTTGATCCGCATCATCAGCGGGATTTCGTAGCCGATGAGCATACCCACGCTGAAGGCCAGCGAGTATTGGATGACGATGTAGAGCTGGGGCAGCAGCGCGAAGCCATGGATCATGATCAACGGCCCGAATCCCCCGAGCACGGCTAGCATCACTTGGGTGGTGATCAAGCGGTCCGCCAACACGTTCGCGGGAGTGTGTTTTTGCACGTCTGCCCCGAGGCCCATGGCGAAGAGCATCGTCGCGATCATGGTGGCCCACTGCTGCACGGAGTTTCCCAGCAGGTCGGAAGCGATCTTGCTCAAAGTGTATTCGTAAGCGAGTCCGCAGCCGCCGAGCAGAAACATCAGCAGACCCAGCGCCCAACGTTCGCGCAAGTGAGTGGTGGTGACGGCGGATTCTCGATTCACCCGAGCAAGTTAGTCATCCTTTCCGGGATGGAAACCACAAATCCGCCAAAGGAAACTTCACCACAACAGGGAGAAATTACCATACAGGATTTTGCTGGCGGACGGCTTCATAGAGCACGATGGCGATGGCGGTGGAAAGATTCAGGCTGCGCGTGCTGTCCGGAGCCATCGGGATGCGTAGCGCATTTTCACCTGCGGCAGTGATCAGACTTTCCGGCAGTCCTTTGGTTTCTCGGCCGAAGACGAGGTAGTCACCGGGCTGGAATTCCGCCTGCCATGGCGAGTGGCTCGCCTTCGTGCTGAGAAACCAGAATCGGGCCGTGTGATCCGCAGAATTCCGAAGCTCATCGAAGGATTTCCAGACACACAATTTCACCTCTTGCCAATAGTCCAAGCCCGTGCGGCGGACATGTTTATCTTCGAGGGAAAATCCTAACGGCTCGACCAAGTGAAGCGTGGAGCCAGTTGCGAGTGCGAGACGCCCGGCAGCCCCGGCATTGTGCGGGATCTCGGGTTCGATCATGACGATGTGAAACATGAGAATTTAGGATGGCTCTTCGCGCCTTGCTAGTGTGATCGAAAGCCCCAGAACGCCGATGAAAATCAAGTAACAAGCAAGTAGCTCAAGGTAGCTCTTGCAGATCTTGGGAATCTCAGGCGAGAAACCTGCTCCCAGTGTGGCCTGCCAAAATTTCTGACTGCCGATCACTCGATTAAAAACATAGAGAATCAACATGGCCGCGCCTATCAGGCCCGCGCCAGCATGATTTCCCAACGTGCCGATGAAATGGATCATCGTCTTCCGATGGCGGAGTGCCGTGATCAATGCGACGAACAATATGAACCCTACAATCCAAGTTTCAGGGAATTTTATCCCGAGAATATCAGATACAAAGTCCTCGATTTCCCCGACAAAACCCGCGACTAGCCCAAGAGTGAGCAATCGACAAACCGCACGATTTTTCCCCGCATGAGAGGAAGCGCCCAGCATCACCGCAGCGGCTGCAGCGAGTAAAAGTGACTGCAAGAGCTCGACCGTGCCGCGCTCAAGCGGTACCGAACCATGGTTTGGCAACCACGCCGGAAGCAAAATGCCGATCGCCCCTGCGCTGATCAAGACCACCAAGACCAGCGTGCGCGACCACGATGGATTTCGCGGAAGTTGTGATTTATCATTCGCCACTGCGGAAGGTAGTAAGGTTTCCGCTCACTCCACACAAGGCAGATAGACGCAGAGTCTCAGTCTGCACAGAAAGAGCGCAAGGCGAACTGCATCGTGGGCTTTTTTGACAGAGCGAGACATCACTTCCGTAGCAGAAGAAATGGGTCTTCGTAGAATTTCATGGAAAGAGGGCCAGTTTGCCGCAGGAGAAGAGGATGCGGACTCAATTTCAAATTTGAGGCAAATTTGAGGCGTCAGATAAATTATTGAGATGGCCTCCGGCTTGTCACACGCGCAGATCGCCAGCAGAAGGGCGACTAAAAGTCGAGTAAGTGGTGATTTTGGCAGGCATTTTCACTTCCGGTCACTTGTGAGATGGTGCTACTTTTTGCGATTTGTCGGAGTGACAACTCCTCGCGTCAACATACACAAATTAGTTTTCTGGTAATTTCCTGCCAACGTCAACCCTGCTGCGGAATAGCACTCTCACGCAGCCAAACTGGAATCAATGGCATGAAAAAAGGCTTCAGCAGCACGCTGAAGCCTTTGAAAATTGAACTAAAAAAGTTCGGTATTACGGATTGAAGCGGATCGCGTGGAGATCGTACAGGTAGTTTGGAGAACGCTCGCTGCTATAGAAGCGGAGATATAAATCACTATCAGTTGCTACGCCCCAATCTTCCAGATTCAAAGTAACCTCGCTGATGGTGTCCCAGCCGCCTGTCGGGGCGAGAGGCACTTTAGCGAACTTGCTTCTGCCTGCTCCATTCGCATAGACAAGGACATCTCCGCCATCGCCGGCACTGGAGTAACGGATGGTGACGCTTTGGGCATTTCCGGCATCAAAGCCGTTAAACGTGATATCTCCAGGTGCTTTGATGAACCCGACCTTGGTGACCATATCACGAATGAAGTTTTCGTCACTAGGGTCAGATTCAGTATCATAAGTTGCAGCATTGATCCAAAGGCCAAGGTTGCTCACTGGATTGAGGTTGAACTTGAAGCTATCGATATCGAACACATAGCTGCTGCCTTCAAAACCGAAGGAAATTGTCTTTACTCCGCTTGGGATGCTCGTGATATTGGCACTGAAATCTTGGAATGTATTCCAGCTACCAGTGTAGTTGATCTTCACTCGGCCGAGCACATTGCCTGCGCCAGCAGGGCCATCATAAATCACAAGAGTGCCGCCCTGCGGATTCGCGCTAGCAGCTTTGACTGTGATCGAGGAGGCACTTCCAACGAAGTTGATGTTGTCGTACTCCATCCAGTTTCCATCTTGCTTCAAGTAGCCGACTTTGGTGCCGAGCGTGGTGATGGTACCTGCATAGCTGCCATAGCGCTCGCGGTTAAAGCTCTCTGCTTCGATGGTTTGGCCGACGCTGGTTTTCTCGAATTTGAAGGATTTGAGATCGTAAGTGTAATCCGTAACCCCATTGATTTCGGCGTAGAGGCCGATTCCGTAGCCACCGGCATTCATGCCCTCCACAGGAACCGTGAAGTCCTGGAAAGTATCCCAGCCGCCGGTTGGGGTAATATTGAGATTAGCCGCTGTAATGCTGCTCCTGGAGTAAGCGAGACGAAGTTTGCCAGTCTTAGAGGTGCCATTTGATGCACTCACAGTCACATGGGTAGCTTCCGCATAATCAACCGAGTAATACATGTTCGTTGCATTGCCTGTTGGATCACTTTTAATATATCCAACCTTGGTACCCATGTTCCGGATGATGTTAGCATCTAGGGGGTGTGTTTCTGAGTTGAAACTTGTTGCGTTGATTTCCCTGCCAAGGTCTGGGCCTGGGGGTCTCTGAGAGTAAGCAGCCCCACATCCCAGCAAGGATGCGACCGCTGCGAGAACGGTGGTGTTTAGTTGTTTAGTAGTCATATTAGTTTTGTTATTTTTGTTATTTTTGTAATTGCCTTAGCAATTACTCGTAACCCTAATCGCCTTAGCAATTACACGCAATTGCATAATCCATGAAAAATTTTCCTCACGAAATTTTTCAGAGGCTCCGAAAATACGACCTTACTAGAATCTGGAAGGGAAGCAGCACTTGGAAACGTATAAAAATAGTTAAGTCGTTTTTGGATAATGGATTATGTTTAAAAATTTAATTTCATTTCACTGATTGGGCCATAGCATTTCGCATAAAAAAAATTCAGTGCATCATGTAAATTCAGAGTGTCAAAGTGTCTGTCCAAGTGTCTGTCCAAGTGTCAGATAAATAAATATTTAGAATTTTACAGGTGTCAGATAAATTATTGGGCACCAGATTCGGACATGTCTACGAGCCGGGTTTTGTCCGGGTGGGGCTGGAGTCCGGCGGCTTCTTCCGCGCTTGATGCCAGTACGACCTCCCTCTCCGGCCTATCCTTTGTTGGAAATGTGGCGGGTTGTGTTTCGCGGTTCATGACTTGGTTCCGTTGCTTCCCGCCCCACCTTGCGGTGACGCAGTTACTTCAACTTCTCGCCAGTGCAATAGACACCGACGGTCTGGGTCTCCCACCCAGAAAGAGGCACGCTGCTTTCCAGCGTCCGAGGATACGCGCCCTCGCGTGTTGTCAGAGCCGCCGTCGGCTCCGACTTACGTGGAGGTCGATATAAGAGCGGTATCGAATGATCGTAAATGCTACTCCTCCAGACTTTGCTACGAATCCGTGGCAGCGGTTTTCAACCGCATTGCTTCTTCCTATCTTTAGAGTCGGGCAGTTAAAACCGCCGCCACGGGGAAATTTTTCTTCAAACTTTTTTGCCACGCGGTGAGGCCTTTCCCGAGGAAATAGTAGGTGACAGTAATATCTAACAGATACGTCACGGTTTGCTCCATGGAGGAGTGAATCTATAACCAAACTAAAC
>JANORE010000291.1:0-6107 GCA_031415155.1 Akkermansiaceae bacterium
GTGGTTCCATGAGCAGTTTGGTAAACGGACGATTGATTTTTAGCAACCCAAGACAAAGCCGATTCTCGCATCGTGAAAGAATCGGCTTTTTGAAAACGGAGTGAAACCTTCCGGAGACTTACTCAGGAACCGCACTTTTGATACGATCGGCGGCTTTTTGGGCGGCTTCGGCAGCTTCAGTCATGGCCTTTTTGGTGGCCTCAGTCGCAGTTTTCGTCGCGTCATCGATGGCTTTTTGCGCGGCCGCTCTTGTCGCTTCGTCCACGCCCGCTAAATTTTCTTTCGCTTGGTCGGTGACGGCTTTGGCTTGGTCATTGAGTTTGTCCATGGCGGCTTTGACATCGCCGGACTTTTCAGTGGCGGTTTCAGCCATTTCCTTGACGCTCGCGGCCATTTTGTCAGCACCTGCGTCCATTTTCTCTTTAGCTATTTTCTTCGCATCGCATGCAGCTAGGAAAACAGGGAATGCCAGTGCGGTGATCCAGAGTTTATGTTTCATGGTATGTTCGTGTGTTGTGTTGTTTGGCTTTAGCCAGATGAGAAATTACCGAGATTTCTGTGGCTTGTCAAAGAAAGGAAAATGGCTCAAGGATCGACGGCGAATTACTCAAACTCACTGTCCCGTCCCGTAGTCCTTCAGGCCAAACATCCTGTTTTACTTTTAGACCCGCGATTCTCCTACTTTACAAAACCTCTAATCTCCCCAGTGAAAATGCGGCCAGATCTTCCACCTCCGTCAGCGATGAGACGTGGCAGAGCTTTTGCCGGAGTTCCTTGGCACCGGGAAATCCCTTACAATAGGCCATCAATCGCGAGCGCATCGCGGTAAGTGTCTGCCTCTCATCACCATTCCGGCGGCTATCGACAGCCAGCCTACAGTGGCGAATCACCAGCTCCCATCGCTCCTCAACTTGTAAATCAGGCAGCATTTTTCCCGTTTTCACGAAATGTTTGGCTTCGCGGAAAATCCACGGATTTTGCATCGCCGCTCGCCCGATCATCACGCCAGAGACGGCGGTTTCTGCCTTCCGCTTCACCAGATCCGCGCCGCAGGTGATGTCGCCATTTCCGATGACTGGGATCTTCACTGCCCGCGCCACTGCATCGATCACCGCCCAATCTGCTTCGCCGCCGTAGCCTTGCGACCGAGTCCGGCCATGCACGGCGATCGCTTGCATCCCACAATCTTCTAAAATTTTCGCCACCTCCACCGCGTTCACGGAATTCTCGTCCCAGCCGATCCGCATTTTCGCCGTCACTGGCACCTGCTCGCCCACGGCTTTTGCCACGCCCGAGGCGACCGACGCCAGAATTGGGCAGTCCTTGAGCAAGGAGGAGCCGCCATTCCGCGCCACTACCTTGTTCACCGGGCAGCCGAAGTTGATGTCGATGAAGTCCGGTCGCTGCCAGTCGATGATTTTCCGTGCTGCCTCGCCCATCCGTTCGCCGTCTGCGCCGAAGAGCTGCACGCCCACTGGACGTTGCTCCTCGGTGAACTCCGTATATTTCCGGGTCCGCTCATCCGCCTGCATGATGCCCTCTGCCGAGACGAACTCAGTCACCATGACATCCGCGCCCAGTTCCTTGCAGATTTGGCGGAAAATGACGTCCGTCACCCCTGCCATTGGCGCAAGATAGAGCGGGAAACGATTCTCTGAAAACCAAGGAAGCACGCGGCAACCTATCACTTACCCAGTCCGCAAGTCTATCCTAGATCCCATCCATTTCCGCGAATCCTCTCACCCATACGCCCACGCCATCGCATTTCCCGCTTCGTTTTCCTTGCCCGTTCCCGGCAGGTCGCCCACGCTCCGCTCGTGGCGGACGAGCTCGACAATAATCCTCTGAGTGAGCTGCTGCGGGCGCTGGATGCTGCCGATTGCTCCGCCTTGCTCGCCGCTGCCGAGGATGTCCACTACGCCGACCTCGCCCACCTTTACGAAAATCTCGACGACGAAAAACGGGATTTGCTGCTGAAAACCATCGGCCCGGAACTCGCCACCGATGTCGTGGCGGAACTTCCCTATCCGCTTATCGAAGGTGCACTGGAGCATTTCAAGCCCGCGCAGCTCCGAGTTCTATTAGGAAATCTTTCCGATGACGACCGCGTGGACGTCTTCCAAGTCGTCAGTGAGGAGGCGCAAGTCCGGTTTTTCAGTCTGCTCGGACCGCGTGATAAGGAGCTGACTCGCAGTCTTTTAAAATACGAAGAAGACACCGCGGGTGGCCGGATGACCACTCATGTCGGGCGCATCACCGCAGACATGACGGTGAAACAAGCGATCACGGTGCTGCGCCGCGACCGCGAAGATGCCGAGACGCTGGCCCGCATCTTCGTGGTGGATGAGCAAGGCCGCCTCGTGGGGAGGGTCCGTCTGCGCGACCTCGCCTTCAATACTTGGGACACGCCTGTCTACGACATCATGGAGGAGGCGTCCGAATATATTCTCGCCTCTGCCGACCAGGAAACCGCCGCCCGCACCCTCTCCAAGTATGACCTCATCGTGCTGCCCGTGGTGGATGAATTTCACCACTTGCTCGGCGTCATCACCTACGATGATGCGCTAGAAATTCTCCAAGAGGAGTCCACCGAGGATATTGAAAAACTCTCCGGCATCGGCGGTGAGCAGTCCGAGGTTTCCTATTTAAATACCAGCGTCACTCAGCAATACCGCCGCCGTGTTTCTTGGCTCGTCGGACTCGCATTCGTCTCCATCGGCTCGGGCTACATCATGTATCGCTTCAGCGCGGTCTTAGAAAAAGCCTTCGTCCTATCCATTTTTCTACCGATGGTCGTCGCTGCGGGTGGAAACTCCGGTGGACAAGCAGCCACCATGGTCATTCGCGCGATGGCACTCGGAGAAATCAGCACGGGTAACGCCCTGCGGATCGCTTGGAAAGAAGCACGTACCGGATTGTTCCTCGGTCTCACCCTCGGCCTCACCATGGCGGTATTCATCAGCTTCATTCTGCCCTACATCCAGTCAGGCACCGGCTCCAATTTTGATTTTTTCCACCTCGCCCTCGCCGTTTCCGTCGCACTCACCGTCCAAGTATTTTCCGCCACCACGGTCGGCGCGTTGCTGCCCATTTTTGCCCGCGCGATCAAGCTTGATCCTGCCGTGGTTTCCGCTCCATCGCTCGCATCCACCGTGGATGTCTCCGGAATGCTGATCTATTTCACCACCGTCGGCGCGATTTTAAGGCTGCACTGAGCTCGATGCTGCCGCGAGAAATATGAATTGCGCCTCCAGATGGACAAGCTGCGATTAAGGCGTAGGCTATCTGTAACTTTTTAAGTGATGCCGATTGTTAAAATGATCATTCTTGGGATTCCTTTGTTGTCGCTGGTCTGGTGGATATGGGTCGATCGTCGGCTCAGTCAGATGAGAGTGGGCGGCAGATGGCGGGCGATCTTTTCAGGGGCGATGTTGCTCATTTTAGCGGGATTCTCTTGGGTCATCTTAGGTCGGCAAGAGGTGGTGACGACGCCGGTTCCTGCACCGCTCTATTCGCTGGTGCTTCTGTGGGGGCTGATCTTTTTACCGATTCTTGCGTTACCTACGATGATCGGTTGGTCGCTATGGTCGATCCTGCGCCAGCTATTGAACCGCAGACTACGGGTAGAAAAGATGGCGGACGCCAGCACCGAGCAGGGGTGGACACGCCGCGAATGGTTAGGAGCGACGACCGCTGTTTTTCCCGCGCTGGGAACCTTCGGCACGACAGCATTTAGCCTACCTCGCGTATCGAGATTCCGCATCCGCGAAATCACGGTTTCCCTGAATCAGTTGCCACCAGCACTGGACGGGATCCGCATCGCGCACGTCACGGACACTCATGTCGGGAAATTCACTCGTGGCAAGGTGCTGGATGAAATCGTCGCTGCGACGAATCAGCTCCAAGCTGACCTTGTCTTGTTCACTGGCGACTTGATTGATAACACGATTCGAGATTTGCCGGCAGCCGTTGGCATGTTGCAACGGTTCACCGCCAAGTCCGGCGTGTTCGTGGTGGAGGGAAATCATGATCTGTTCGATGATCCGGCGGAGTTTGTCAGAGGCGTGCGAGCGGGTGGATTGACATTGCTGCGTAACGAGCTTGCCCGAATCGACGTGCGAGGTGTGCCACTGGAAATTCTAGGGATCGTGTGGAATCGCAGCGAAAAACAAATCGCCCAAGACGTGGACACGGTCGCGGCATTGCGGGATCCCGCTGCATTTCAAATTCTACTGGCTCATCATCCGCACGCCTTCGACCGAGCTGTGCAACAAGGTATCCCGCTGACGCTTGCGGGTCACACTCACGGTGGGCAGCTGATGCTGACGAATCGAGTCGGTCCTGGACCGTCGATGTTCCGCTATTGGTCAGGTCTCTATCAAAAAAGCGGCTTGGCGGTAGTCGTCAGTAACGGCACGGGAAATTGGTTTCCTGTCCGGCTAAATGCTCCGGCGGAGATCGTCCATCTGACATTGCGCCGTGCTTGAGAAATTTTCAGGAGATCGGTCATCATTGCTGATGCGGATCGATCGAGAATAGACCCTGCCGTAAAGCTTTACTTTTCCCCAGTCTTTCCACCATCTTGCCGGCCCATGACAGCCGCAGAGATTCGCCGGAGCTTCCTTGATTTTTTCCAAGAGAAACAGCACACCATTGTGCCTTCAGCATCGCTGCTGCCGCAGTCGCCGGGGCTGCTTTTCACCAATGCAGGGATGAATCCCTTTGTGCTGTATTTCCTCGGCGTAGATAAAGCGCCTTACAATCCACCGCGTGCTGCCGATACCCAGAAGTGCATCCGTGCTGGCGGAAAACACAACGACCTCGAGGACGTCGGCTACGACACCTATCACCACACGATGTTCGAGATGCTCGGAAATTGGTCGTTTGGCGATTATTTCAAAAAAGAAGCCATCCAGTGGGCGTGGGAACTCGTCGTTGAGCGGTGGGGGCTTCCAGCGCACCGACTTTACGCTTCCGTCTACGCGCCTAAGCCGGGCGATCCGGGCGAGTTCGACCAAGAAGCCTACGACATCTGGGCCGCTCTCTTCATTTCGAAAGGCTGCGAGCCCGCCGACCAAATCGTCCACGGAAATGTGAAGGACAACTTCTGGATGATGGGCGAGACCGGCCCCTGCGGTCCTTGCTCCGAACTCCACGTCGATCTCACCCCCGAGGGAAATCCCGTCACCGGCAGAAACCTCGTCAACAACGACTCCGACCTCTGCATCGAGATCTGGAACCTCGTCTTCATCCAATACAACGCCGAGGCCGACGGCAGTTTCCGCGAACTGCCCGCCAAGCACATCGACACCGGCATGGGCTTCGAGCGCGCCTGCTCGATCATCCAGAACACCGCAGGCTTTACCGATTTTTCGAAAAAACCGAGCAACTACGCCACCGACGTCTTCCAGCCGATTTTCCGCAAGCTCGAAGAACTCAGCGGAAAAACCTACGTCGATATCTATCCAGAACTCGGCGCTGACCGTTCTCTCTTCGATGAGGAAATGAAAACTGCCATCGCCTTCCGGGTCATCGCAGATCACTTGCGAACGCTCTCATTTTCCATCGCAGACGGCATCATGCCCGGCAACAACGGCCGCAACTACGTCCTCCGCCGCATCCTCCGCCGCGCTGTCCGATACGGCCGTCAGTTAGGTTTCTCGGGCGAAAAACCATTCTTCGGCGCGTTGGTTGAAACGCTCGTTAGTGAAATGGGCGGAGTGTTCCCCGAATTGAAAAATCGTCAGGAAGCCGTTAGAAAAACGCTAGAGCAAGAAGAGGCTAGCTTTAATCAGACGCTGGACCGCGGACTAAAACGCTTCGAAGAAGCGATGGGGAGCGCCGGTGTCTCACCGGCTGATTTTGGCGTCTCGCCGAAATTTACAGAAGAAATCGCCGAAGGCGCACGCTACTCCAAGCATCACGGACTCCCGCACTTCGAGCGGCCTTGGGGAAAATACCTACTCACCGTTACCACTCAAGAACGGGAAATCCTAGCCCCCGAAGCACGGCAGATCATATTTGACGCGATTATGCATTTCCATGGCTCCCGATACATCCTCTTCGCCGCCGTGGTCATGCCCGACCACTTTCATCTTATCATTGAG
>JANORE010000292.1:0-3596 GCA_031415155.1 Akkermansiaceae bacterium
CCGCCACTGTCTGTGGTGGTGGCAGGTGGGTCAACGAGAGCTTGGGTGGAGTCTGCGGTCACGTTGGCCTTCCATGCTTTATTTATCAGAGTGGTCTGACCGTTTTTGAGGACGGTCAAAGCATCACTTCGTGATGAGGAATTGCCATTTCCAAGACGAAATAGACCGTCTAGTTCATTGTAAGTTAAAGGACCAATTGGTTGAGCCGATAATAAGTTATATCTTCCAAATACTGTCTCCAGTGTAGTAACCGCAGTTGTATTCCAGCCATTTGAAAAGCTATAAAATCCACCAGCGCTAGCCGTATTACCATTCGCTGTGGCATATAAACTACTAGCCACTGAATTAACTCCACTTGCGCGGGCATATGAGCTAGACGCCACAGAGGATGCTCCAGATGCCGTGGAGAATGCTCCAGATGCAATCGTATTTGAGCCGGAGGATACGGAGTTCGAACCACTTGCGATAGCTCCTGAACCCATAGCCAATAGCCCTCCTGTCGTTTGTCCAGCGGCTGGCGCGATGTTTCCGCCCGCGACTTCGAGGCCGGAAGTGATGGTTTTTCCGAAGAGGTGTGTCTTGGTGGTGGCGGAGTTACCGATAACGGTGGTGTTCGCACCTTGTCCGATGGCCCCCCTGCCAATGACGATGGAATTGTTATCGTCATTGTTAAAGCCCCGAGAATTTGCACCGATATAGATACTGTTCTCTGGGTCTGTTAGTAATGCAGAGCCATTTGCCTGGTATCTACCGGCATAGTGACCGAGCGCAACGTTCTCGCTACCCGTGGTATTTTCATATAGAGCAGCATAACCAAAAGCTGTATTGTAACTCCCTGATGTATTAGAAAACAAAGCGCAATAAGCACCAGCAGAGTTAACGGTTCCTGTTGTATTATTAAACAAAGCAGAAGCTCCCAGTGCAGTGCTATTAGAATTATTTGCGCCACCTCGACCAATCCTTACACCGTTGATGTAGGCGTCCGCTCCTGTATTGACGGCACCCACAACACCGAGACCGCCAGCAACGGTAAGCGCACCAGTTGCGGATGATGTGGAGGGTGTCGTCGCCGCGATTGAAACTGGCCGATTATTAGCGAAGACTACCTTGTTTGAGGTATCGAGAGAGAAAATCGGGGAGCCATTTGCGGAAATGCCGCTGGCACTACCGGCTAGATTAATCTGGCCCGTAGAGGACGCGGTGACGACGGAGTTACCTCCAGAGGTGATGGCACCGTTAACCGTTAAACTACCATTGTTGATGGTTACATTGGAATCGGTGAAAGTCGTGCTGCCATTGAGCGCATTAATCTTTAGTAGAGGAGCAGAAACTCCCCATGTGCTTCCTTTCCAGACGTTGAAGCTCGAGTTATCAACTCCACTTTCTGATGAGGAAAGAACCATCGAGATGGGGCTGCCGTATAGAGTGATTCCTCCATCCGACATGGCTGGTGCACTTTCATCTCTACCGGAATACATAATGATTCCGCCGTTAGTTGCGGAGAATTCTAAGTTGCTGCGTAAGCTCGCTCCAGCCCCACTAGAATAGGGACTTAAATAAGAAGTGCTCCCACTATCTAAAAAGAAACCCTCAAGAAATGTAGCCGGGGCTGCGGATACGTTTACAGTTATCGTGGCAATGATGAACAAGAAATGTGAATGAGCCAATTTTGCGGCGAGTTTCGTTTTCATGGTGATTTTCAGAGGATTGGAGATTGAAAGGTAGAAGTGCGGTGGAGTTCGGATTGAGAGGGATTGATGACAGGGCAGGGAGCTAGGTGAGATGCTTTTGATGGAGTTGGGGGCATCTGAGGGGGGCGTTGATAGAAAATTTCCTGATAGACGGAAAATATTTATTCGCTCTCTTCTGATCTGGCGAGAAGTTTTTTGAAAGACTTGAGGAGGTTTGACGGTGACCACGATTTTGCGGTTCACCGCAGAAGAAGAATGACTCGCGCGAAGCCGCAAAGTTTTTAAGATTCAAGAAATCCACTCCAAGCCTTGTCTTCCTTTGCGGCTTCGCGAGAAAAACTTTAATTTTGTAAATAGACCTGACTCGTACAAGAACTCTCTTGGGTGCAACCGAACGGGTGGTCAGGCGCATTTCTTTTCCCAGAACTCGTTCCAGCGGTGGTTGGCTCTCATCGCGCGGAGTTGGGCCATTTGTTCGGCTCGTTCTAGGCGCCACCAAGCTCCGGGTATTTTTAGGCGTTTTTTGTAAAATATGTCGATGGGCAGTTCGTGGTGAATCGCTTCTTGGTAATCGAGCTGATGCTTGTGCTTTTCAAGATAGCTGATCGCATCGCTAACTGGGAATACGGGTTCTTTGCTGTTTGGCTGGAAAGCGGGATTCCTTAAATCTGTTAGGGCGGCGAGGTATGCGCAAACATGCTCGTTCTAAATTTAAAGAATCGTCCCAGCTATATTCAGAGACCTGCGTTTTAACTTCACTGACCTGACGTTTTCTCATTCATGGGAGCTTCAGGATAGTATTCTAAATACATCTTCTCCGAAACGGCTGCTGCATGTGCGGATCCCTTCAAGCGCGCGAGTTGATAGGTGGCGACCAGACGAATCACTAACCCGAAGCGCCGCATGAATCCCCCACTCCACTTGCGAGCAGAAAGGGTCCATTCCCTTCCTAAATAGATCACTTGCCCGCGACTGGCGAGGCGGAGGCTGGCTTCTACGTCTTCCATCAGTGGTTGTGCAGGAAATCCGCCTGCGGCATTCATCGCAGAACGCCGAATGACCATGGTCTGATCACCAAATGCGACCTCACTCAATATCACTCGCATTTCGTTGAGGATCTCTAGCAGCAGGGTGCCAGGGGTGCTGCGGTCGAAGCGTTGGCCGAAAACTAACAGACTTGCATCTGGATAAATGCGAGTGGCTTGCTCGAGATGGGCTAACCAGCCGGGCGGCGGAATACTGTCAGCGTGGACGATCAAAATCCATGGTGCCTCAGTGGCAGCGATCCCGGCGGCGATTTGGTTCCCACGACCGCGCTTAGCGTGAATGACCCGGACACCACCTTCCGGTAGCTCCGTGGTCGATCCGCCATCGACGATGACGATTTCCGGTGCTGGACCCATTTCAGAGCGGAGTCTGGAAATGAGAACCTCCACCTCCGGGCCGGTGTTGAGGACCGGCAGAACCACACATGGGCGGAAGGTTTCCGGGGCAAGGCGAGTGACTTTGAGTCGAGCGGGGAAACATCGGTTTTGCACGCAGCCTGCAATGAACCAAGGCACCCAAATGGTGGCCGCGATGCCATGCCCGAAGCCCCACCAACCGGCATGGGCCTGTGTCCACCACGCGATAAAATAACCACCCATGGTGATCGAAAGTGTGGTCCACGCGAATGAGGGCCGGAGCGCGACGAACGGCAGCAACCAACTGAGATACCAGAAATGCACGATGGGTGAGCAGACGAGAAGCGCGCCCAGCATCCATAGGCAAGCATCTATCAGCGACATACCACGCCAACGAGCGATACATATGGTTAGAGCGCAAATACCAAACGTGACGGTGCCCAGCAATCGCACGATTTCCAGACTCAGTCCGGTGCTCGCAAGTAAGGTATGCAAAGGGGCG
>JANORE010000293.1:0-2577 GCA_031415155.1 Akkermansiaceae bacterium
TGAATATCGGATGATCCAAAATTACTTGCCGCCGAAGAGGCCACCGATGGAGCCTAAGATGCCACCCATTTCTGGAGTTTTTCCAGCAAGGACGTCATCAATCATGCTGTGATAGGATTCAGGAATTTTGGATTTTACGAATTCCGCGACGGTGGCGATTGCCTTATCCGTCATTTCTTCGCTAAGACCGAGGCTGGTGAGTTTTTCTTTGAGTTCGTTCATAATTTAAAAGGTTGTGATGAAGTGCCGGGAACAGGACTCGAACCTGCACACCTCGCGATACTAGAACCTAAATCTAGCGCGTCTACCAATTCCGCCATCCCGGCTAACGTGAGCAACACTATCGGCTCGTGAACACGGGGCAAGCCTTCAATGCAGCGAAAGTCCAAATTCACTCCCTTCTCATAGAGAATCACGCGTAACTCCTGATAGAAACATGAGTTTCTTCGTAAATTAACGGCTCCTTGTGGAGTGTCGGTGGGGTGCCGGGACCATGGTATTGCCATGCGGCGACGTGGGAGAAATCTTGGTCATTGCGCTTGGCTTCTCCGGCTTGGGTGCTGCCCGCGATGACTTCTGGATCGTTCTCGAAAAATTGATGCTCCGTGCGGAAATGGCCGCCGCAGGATTCTTCACGGGCGAGTGCATCGTAGCACATCACCTCGCCAAACTCGATGAAGTCGGCGACTCTGCCGGCTTTTTCCAGCTCCATATTCGCGCCTTCCCCGGAACCGGGAATCGCGACATTCGACCAAAATTCTTCGCGCAGTGCAGGAATTTTCTCCAGCGCTTGAGTGAGTCCTTGCTTGGACCGAGCCATACCGCATTGATTCCAAATGATGAGTCCTAGCTCGCGATGGAAGGAATCCACTGTCCGTTTGCCGTTGATATGGATGAGCTTATTGACTCGCTCACGAGTCTCGGCCTCGGTTTGCTTGAACTCAGGCATGTCGGTGCTGATGGATCCGGGTTTCTGCGTGACGAGATAGTTGGCGATGGTCGTCGGGATGACGAAGTAGCCATCGGCGAGACCTTGCATGAGAGCCGACGCTCCGAGACGATTGGCTCCATGGTCGGAGAAATTCGCTTCGCCTAGCACATGGAGGCCGGGGATGTTCGACATCAAATTGTAGTCTACCCAGAGGCCACCCATGGTGTAATGGACGGCTGGATAAATCATCATCGGCAGTTTGTAGGGATCTTCACCGGCGATTTTTTCATACATCTGGAAAAGATTTCCGTAACGTGAACGGATGGTGTCTTCGCCGAGGCGCTTCGTCGCATCCCGGAAATCGAGGTAAACGCCGAGCCCCGTGGAAGCGACGCCGCGACCTTCATCGCAGGCCTCCTTGGCGGCTCGGGATGAAATATCGCGAGGCGCGAGATTCCCGAACGATGGATATTTCCGTTCGAGGAAATAGTCACGATCATCCTCGGCGACGTCGCTCGGATTGATTTGTTTTTTGCGAAGCTTCTCAGCGATTTCTGGGCTTTTAGGTGCCCAGATCCGGCCATCATTCCGAAGAGACTCGGACATCAGCGTCAGCTTGGACTGGTAGTCGCCGCTCACCGGGATACAGGTCGGGTGGATCTGCGTGTAGCAGGGATTGGCAAAAAGCGCACCGCGGCGGCTGGCTCGCCATGTGGCGGTCACGTTGCAACCCATCGCATTCGTCGAAAGGAAAAATACATTGCCGTAGCCACCACTGGCCAAAATGACCGCATCCGCCGCGTGGGTGGAAATTTCGCCCGTATTGAGATTCCTCACCACGATGCCCTTCGCGTGGCCATTCACCAAGACCAGATCAAGCATCTCGGTGCGTGGATACATTTTCACGCCGCCTTTGTGGATTTCCTTTTCTAGTGCTTGGTAGCAGCCGATGAGAAGTTGCTGTCCAGTCTGGCCACGGGCGTAGAATGTCCGGGAAACTTGCGAGCCGCCGAAGGATCGGTTGTCCAGCAGGCCGCCGTATTCGCGGGCAAATGGCACGCCTTGAGCCACACATTGATCAATGATGGAGGTGGAAACTTCAGCAAGACGGTGGACATTTGCCTCGCGGGAGCGGAAGTCGCCGCCCTTGATCGTATCGTAAAAAAGGCGTCTCACCGAGTCGCCATCGTTCTGATAATTTTTAGCCGCATTGATGCCACCTTGCGCGGCGATGGAGTGGGCGCGGCGCGGACTGTCTTGATAGCAAAAGCATTTCACCTGATAGCCCAGCTCAGAAAGCGTCGCGGCGGCAGAACCCCCGGCGAGTCCAGAACCGACGATGATGACGGTGAATTTCCGCTTGTTCGCGGGATTGATGAGCTTGGAATCCATCTTGTGCTTCGACCATTTTTGATTGAGCGGGCCGGACGGAATTTTGCTGTCGAGGACGATGGACATAAAAAGAAACAGGTGAAATTACTTGATGAGGCCGGCGATGACCGAGATCGGGATGGAAATGAAGCCCAGCCAGATGGCCAAGCTGTAGCCGACTGAGATCGTCTTGATCGAGCTTTCGGCTTTTTTCGACCGCAGGCCTCATCAAGTAATTTCACCTGTTTCTTTTTATGTCCATCGTCCTCGACAGC
>JANORE010000294.1:0-14655 GCA_031415155.1 Akkermansiaceae bacterium
GCGGAAATCATCGCTCTCTTTGCCACTGACAGAACAAATGGAAAACTCCTCGGGGAAGTTGAAATCATGAGCGACTTGAGAGGATGAGGATCGAAGCCAAAGCCTCCGATTTCTCGCCCAAGCGCGGAGTCTCGGTTGGAAAAACTCGACCGCCTCAAGCGCGAGCCTAGCTCTGAGCGAATCAAAATTATTCTCCAATCCTCGCAGCGGCAGCATCCGATTCACCACTGCTTGGTATCCGGCATGACCCATCGAGCCATGATAAATCACGGAGTCTGGCATCACACGGATCGGCCCGCCGCCATAGACGAATCCTTGCCATTTCGCATCACCATTCTTCGAAAAACGCTGCGGATGCTTCGCTAATAGCAGTCGCTCCGCCCGCCCGTAGCCAAGCTGTTGAAGGAGGAATTTCCTGACCGATGGCCGCCTCCAATGCCACACAAACGCTCCTGGAGCGAAACCCAAACGGAATCCCGCGTCTCGTAAACGCCAGCAGAAATCCACATCGTCTCCCGCCGTTTGAAATGATGGATCGAAGCCACCGATCGCATCAAATGCCGTTTTCGTCACCGCGATGTTGCAGCCCGGCAAATGCTCCGCCTCTTCGTCATCCAGCATGACGTGACTCGGTGCTCCGGGCGCAGCGCAAACGACCGCTTCTTCCCAAGTGCGTGGCTTGGGCGGTAAATTCGGCCCACCCACGGCTGCGTATTTCCCTCCTTGGAACACCGGTCTCAGTCGCGCGATCCAATCCTCGTCCGGCTCACAATCGTCATCGGTGAACGCGAGAATCTGCCCTCGTGCCGCTGCGGCCCCCGCATTTCTCGCGGCACTCAAGCCACTCGGCTCTTGCCTCAAGAGTCGGACCCAGGGGAAATGCTTCTCCACAAAATCGGCAGTACCATCGGACGAGCCATCATCCACGACAAGCGTTTCGAAGCCGCCACCATTCATCTTTTGAATCGCGGTGAGGCACCTGCCGATCCGGTCTCTGCCGTTGCGGGTGCAGACGATGATCGTGAAAAAGTCGGTCGTTGAGGATTGAGGATTTCGGGGGAGAAGTGAGAGATTTTTCAAGGCAGGCTTGGAATTTCCAGCGCGGTCTAGCAGGCCAAATTTCCAGTCGAGGACTTCCATGCCAGCATTCCACCAGCGATCACTCCACGCATAAATCGTGAGTCCCGCCGTCTCCAGATCATGCGCGGCCTGTACGCCCCAGCCGAGAATTTCGGCTTGCCGATCTTGGCCATTTCGCTGCGAGTCGAGACCAAACTCGGAGATTACCAACGGACGATCACCCGCAATGTGATGCAGCCGTTTCATATAACTGCGAAATCCAGATTCGTTTTCCAGATACACATTGAAGGCGGTGAAATCCGCGTTTTCCGGTTCGAGATATTCCGTGCTTGGGTAGTTCGCGTAGGCAAATAACAAATCCGGCGCGATCTCCTTGCCGAGGTCGATCAATGCTTCGATCGCCTTCCGCACCCTGAGCGGTCCCATCCAGCGCACCAAATCCGCTGGGATTTCATTTCCCACATACACCCCAGCAAGTGCCGGATGACTGCCGATTTCTTGCAGCGAGCTCACCAGAGAAATCGCCGCAGAAGAGTAGATTCTAGGGGTGCGAAAAAAATCTGCCGTTTGCCCCCATTTAAGTCCGCCGAAAACCTGAAGCCCGTGTCCTGCGGCAGCATCCAACAATCCCTGATCTGGCATTTCATAAATACGGATCGCATTGAATCCCGCAGCAACCATTCGAGAAAAATCCGGTTGAAATGATGCCGGCCAGCCGTCTGGAAATGGCCCGTAAGTGACCGCCTTCATCCAAACACGCTGCGGCCCAGCCCGGAAAAACTTCCCGTCCGTTCGCCATCGTCGCGCTTGATCCCCGCTGGTCACGGCTGGATCCTAGGGAAGAAGCCGCAGATTCCCAAACTCAAAAGCTCCAGGAATCTCGTATCACTTCACGCTCGAGTGGTTCTGGATCATCCCCTTGCCGGGCTTTTTCCCGATTGGCCCTGATGAATTGCAGAAACTTTCACATCCGTGCTTGTTTTCCTTATAAAAATAGAGAAAGCCTTGCCGCCCACCGGGTCATTCGCGCTGAATCACGGGGGAAAATTTGAATAGAACTTGCTCATGGATACGCCTCCTTTTTCCGAACTCGGCTTGCCCGATCACTTACTCGCTGCCATCGAAATCCTTGGCTACGAGCGACCTTCGCCGATCCAAGCGATGAGCATCCCCCCTGCCCTCCTGGGGAAAGATATACTCGGTCTTTCCGCAACCGGCTCGGGAAAAACAGCGGCTTTCACGCTCCCGGCACTTTCGAAAATCGACGTGAAGCAGGGGTATCCGCAAGTTCTGATTCTTTGCCCGACTCGCGAACTCGCGGTCCAAGTCTGCGAGGAAGTCCACCGGCTCGGCGCGAAAATGACCGGCCTGAATGCCACTCCTGTTTACGGCGGCGCGCCGATGGATCGTCAGCTTCGCGCTCTCCGCTCCGGTGCCCAGCTCGTCGTCGGGACTCCAGGCCGCCTACTGGATCACCTCCGCCGTGGCAGCTTCGACGCCTCTCGCATCAAAATGGCAATCCTCGACGAGGCGGACCGAATGCTGGACATGGGTTTCAAGGACGAAATGGACGAGTTGCTGGCGGCACTTCCTGCTGAACGCCAAACGTTGTTTTTCTCCGCGACGATGAATCCGGGAGTTTCCCGCTTGATCCAGAAATTCGGCAACAGCCCGGAAGTCATCCAGATCGAGCAAAAAGCCCGCACCGTTTCCACCGTCGAGCAATCCTATTTCGAGGTCCGCCAGCGTTCTAAGGTCGAGGTGCTTTCCCGCATCCTCGACATGAACCCGCCGCGCCTCGGCATCGTCTTCTGTAATACCAAACGCTCCGTCGATGAATGCACCGAAGATCTAGTGAACCGTGGCTACGCGGCGGATCGCCTCCACGGCGACATCACCCAACAAATGCGTGAGCGAGTGCTCAAGCGTTTCCGCGAAGGAGCGGTGGAAATCCTCGTGGCGACTGATGTGGCGGCTCGGGGACTGGACATCGAAGAAATCGACATTGTTTTCAACTACGACTTACCGACCGATCCTGAAGATTACGTTCACCGGATTGGGCGGACGGGTCGTGCGGGTCGCTCGGGCCGTGCAGTGAGTTTTGTTTACGGACGTGAAATCTACCGGATGCAGTCCATCGAGCGCTACACTCGCAGCGTCGTGAAACGGGAAAAAATCCCGTCTGTCGAGCAAGTGGAAGGTCGCCGCGCAGACATCATCTTCGACGATCTCAAGGAACGACTCGAGTCTGGGAAATTCGATGCTTATCAAGAAAATGTGGACCGCCTGCTCGAACAAGGCCACACGCCGACGGACATCGCCGGAGCGTTGATCACCATGATCCGTGAAGCCAGTGGCCGCGAAGGATCATTTATCGACGAAGATCGCGAACCCGAGCGCCCCGCTCGCCGCGAAAACAACCGCGATGCAGGACCACCGAGAGAACGCCAAGACCGCGGGCCTCGCCCCGAACGTGCCCCGCGTGGCAACGATGGCTCGGAAGCAGGGATGACGCGCCTTTTCCTCTCACTCGGAAAAACCCATGGCGTCATGGCCAAGGAAATCGTGGGGATGATGTATCGCGAAGCAGGCTTACCAGACGGTTGCCTCGGTCGAATCACCCTTTTCCCGAAACACTCCCTCGTGGATGTGCCAGAACAATTCGTGAGCCAAGTCATCGACCGGACCAAGACTGCCCGCCTCCGTGGCAGACCATTCCGCATGGACGTGGATCGCGGCCCGACGGGTTGAGCGTAAAGCGTGATTCAGACGGGTTTCTATGAATTTCCGCTTCTTGTCTGCTTTCACCTTGCTGGGATTTCTGGGAATCGCGAGTTGCCAGCGCAGTCGTACGTTAGATTCACCACGCCCCATCCAGACACGAACTGATGGCATTTTAGAATTACGCCTGATGAGCTTCAATGTGCGTTATGAAAACGCGACTGATTCCGGCACCCGCTCATGGCCGCAACGCATCATCGGCGCGGTGAAAATGATTCGTCGCCAGCAGCCTGACTTGCTCGGTGTGCAAGAAGCGCAACACGGCCAAGTGGCCGATCTATGGGCTTCATTACCCAGATATGAGTTTTATGGGCTAGGCCGAGATGACGGCGAGCGAGCTGGCGAATACTCCGGAATTTTCTATGACCGAGATCGATTTCAAGCGGACGCCACAGAACAAGGCGTGTTTTGGTTATCCGATCAGCCGGAGACCCCTGGCTCGCGGACATGGGGAAATGAAATCCCTCGCATCGCTACTTGGCTGCATCTGATCGATCGTGCCACTGGGCGCGGTTTCTATATTTTTAACACGCACTGGGATCACAAAAATCAAGCATCGCGGGAAAAATCCGCATTACTCATTTCCCAGCGGATTGATGCACGGAAGCACCAAGATGAACCCGTGGTCTTGATGGGAGATTTTAATTCGACAGAAACAAACCCCGGAATGATCTACCTCACCGGCAAGCAGATTTCAATCGCTGGCAAGAAACACCAATGGCCTCACGTATTAGTCGTTTCCTTTCAAACTCTACACGCCAACGAGAAAAAACGCCGGACCTTGCATTTCTGGAGTGATCGCCGAGATGGGGCGCTCAAGGTCGATCACATCTTAGTCAGCCAAGGTGCCAAGATCGACTCTGCCGAAATCGTTTCTGGCGACAAGCCGATGGTCTCTGATCATTTTCCGGTGGCCGCTCATGTGAGATTTCCGCCTAAAAATTAGAATATTCATTGCCGCCTCTCACCCTACCGACGGCGGCGGAACCATCGATTTTCACCGCGAACACACAATATTCCACCGCGGAGCCATCGATTTCCACTGCGAACACCCCATATTCTACCGTTTTCAAATCAACTTCCACCGCGAGACCCTCAACTTCCACCGCGGAATGTAAATTCCCGACCGCGAGCACCCCGGATTCCACCGCGAAGCCTCAATATTCCATGGTTTCGCTCTGCACCTTGACTGCGAAACCCTAACTTTCCACCGCGAAGCCCTATTTTCCCATGAAATGGCCAAAAAACCGCCATCCGCCGCAAAATCCCTCCTCCTCACCGAAAGACCGTGCATTCCCCAGCCAAAGCCCTAACAAAGCAATGTTCTACTAAAAAATACCCATATGCCCGAATCCAATACGACCCCGCTTGCATGCACCCCATCCGCCGTCATTGCTCCTGCGCCCGATGCCCCAGCCATCCGCGGCTACTTCAATCAAGCCCAGCTTGAGGATCTAGACCTTGCTGACTCCGTCCTCGCCGCCTCCCGCTCCCATCCTGCAGAAATGACCGACCACGACATCACTCCCGCCTGGCTCGTCAAATTCCAATCCGCCCTCACCGAGGCCCGCCAGCGCGCCACCACCACCGGCCAACAAGTGGGCGAGGCCAAACAAGCCACCGCCGATACCACGGATGCCGCCGCCCAACTCATCACCGCCCTCAAGCGGATCCAGAGTGCCGCCAAGCAAAAGCACCAAATGCTCGCCGAGGACGGCGATCCCACCACCCATTTCACCACCGATGGCTACCTCATCGGCAGCCGCCTCGATGCCAGCCGCGCCATCCTCAGCCAATGCGCGGACTCCCTCATCGCCCGCGCCCAGGCCGACTCTCTCCCCGGCTTCAAGACCCCGGAAAAAATCACCGCCGTCAAATCTCTGCTCAAAGCCTACCTCAGCACCAAGGATCTCCAGCAAGACGCCACCAAGGACAAGGAACTTTCCCGCATCGACCGCGACACCCTTCTTAATTCCATCAACCGCCGCCGCGCCGCCATCCAGCACGCTGCCGACGCCCTTTGGCCCGCCTCCGCAGAAACAAGCAGACCCATCAGAAAAACCTTCGGCCTCCCCCTGAATCGAGCGATGGGGCTCTGAGGTAACTCGCCTACAATATTTCCACATTTTTCGGCAGAGATCCACTACCAGAATAAAAATAGACATTTCGACATGGAGGAAAATGATTCCAGTCAGAACGCGAATTTCTCCATTGAAGAGGAGCACGAAGTCGATTTTCTCTCTGAATTATTTGGGGAAATATTTGAAAAACTAAGTGAAAGAAGAAATCAATTCGTAGCAAGACAGAATGTTTTGGTGTTCAAGCATGGTAAGAATTGGAGTGGCTATACGAAAACATCGGATTCAACAGCTAAACACTGGAAAGGCAGTTTCGAAAAGAAATCGGCTCAAGCTCAAATTTCGACGGACAGTATTCTTACTGCGGATTTTTCTGCTATCGATAGGTTCAAGAACGAACTTTCTAAGGAGTTGGTCACAAGTTTCGAATCTTCTTTCTTTGGGGCAATTGCCAAAGCTACCGAAAATCAGATTCCTATAGAGTTAAAGATCAGCGGCGATGTTCGTCCGGGTTTCTTACAACTGTGGGAAGATATATCTCTGGGGCTCAATGACGATTTGACACTAAGTGAACCGTCAATGGCACTTGATTCAGAGAGTTTTGAAAAGCTTATGTCTAAACTCAAAGATCTATCAGTAACAGATCCCGGATTTTTTGAACAAATTGATCAAATAAAGAGAAGAAAATGGATCTGCGGCTTGGTCGAACATTTTAAAAATCTTCTAAAATATAAATTACACGACGATGAACGGCGGTATCTTAAGCATCAGCTGCGACAGCTACGATCAATTGAAATCACTGAGTTGCACGAAGACGGACGCAACGACAATTCGGGAAAGCTTGCTTAAAGGAGACGGATTGTATGACCCAAATTTGGCTTTCCAGCTCGATTCGCCTACATGTTCGGAAATTCGTGATTTTTTCCCAAAGAATAAAGCCAAGATCCAGGGTTGTACCGTATTCACCGTATTCTTTTCGGGGCACGGCTGCATTCACAATGGTAACTTTTATCTCTGCCCAAAGGACTACACTTCCGATTTCCCGTCTTCGAATGGATTCTCTATTTCGGATTTAATCCGGTATGCTCGGGATCTTAAGTTCGAAGTTTTGAATATCGTTATCGATGCCTGCCAATCGGGTCACTCCGGGACAGAATTGCGAGAGGCGATCGAGAAACCTACGAAGGAAAACGATAGTCCACTTTGCATTAGCATCACCGCATCATGCCTGCCTGATCAATCTTCTACTACAGGTAATCCTCTCAGCCCGTTTACGAAGAGCCTGAATGATCTCATTATAGGAGCGGCAGATTCTCATGTTTTGAGGCCAATTCTAACCCTAGGTGATCTTTCTCGCTTGATTCCAGAAATCCCCCATCAATCCGGGCGACGTCAGAATGTCGTGCATTATTCCCTCAATGTCTTGGGCCCCGCCCATTTTTGTTTGAATCCTTTGCTGAATGATAGAGTACGCCAGCCTCATAGTGCGATATTATCACCACAATCGAATTTGGGGGCTGCTGCATTCAAATCTAAAGCGGATTTAGAAAATATTTATGATTCGGTTACCCATTCTTTTCAGCACAAGGCACTCGTGCACGCCCTGAGGCCGATCTGCGATTCGTCGTCAAGTGATCTTCCTGCTCTCAATGAATTATTGTGGCATTATGATGATTGGTTTGCTGCGAAAGCCAAGCCAACGAACGATTGGAGCCTTCCCTTAAGAATTTCAGCATCGTTCTCAACCGCTTCAATTTTGGTTGGCTGGGAATCAGAAAGCTTTATCAAACAGCGAGTATTAGCGATCGCAAAATCGCTCGAAACTGATCTTCGGATACTACGGAACGTTAGTTCAGCCGACAATTTGGATCCCTTGGGACTACTTTCATCTCACGGAATTAACTCCTTCTATTTTGCTCCCATCAGACTTTCCCATTGTTATGCACGAGTCGGATTGTGCCTTATCGCCGCCCATCTAGGACTCCTTGATCCTACCGAAGTAGCCGACCTAGCGACGAAGTTGATAACTACAATCCAAAGAGATGCGCCTAATCTTCACGTCATACTCAACGAATCACAAGGACCGCATATCGGTATATTTTTTGCCGCATGCGGGGTAACGCAAAATATTGCGATGGCAGAATATCCCTTCGGAATGTATTTGTGCGACCACGATATCGTTAAAGGCAAAGTATTGCGGGATGAAAACAGCACTGAGTTAGCACTTAAATACATGCGCCAACGCGGTTCAAATCCCGCCACCATCGAATATTCTGGAATTGCAGTGCCTAATACAACGCTCCCTATTTTAATGGCGTGTGCAAAGAAACTTGGATTTGAAGATTTAATTGATCCTTACTTAAACTGTTGGCACAAACTAAACACTTCAATCTTCATTCCAGAAAAAGGATCGTCCTTCGGAAATCGCGTGATGGAGAGCGGAACGAATGTCACCCGAACTGTTGGATCTGATTTTTATACAGTTGTTGAATATTGCAATGAGGTCGATTCGGAACACTTGGACGGTTTTGAAAGAACGCCAATTTTGAGCGCGCGAGGACTGATCAAGTGTGCTGCCGCCTATATTTATCCAAACCGATTCCCATGGATTTTCTGAAGAAATCTAGCTCACTTCGGGTTGAAGTTGTCTATTTTTAAGAAGGACCGAAGTAAACGAGATTAATCGTTGCCTCTCCTGTTTTTCTCCAGTTATGACACGTATGAAATCTGCTAAAGTATATAACATTGAGATGATAATGAGGCGTCGATTTTGGCGAGATATGCGAGGACTTGCTCTCAGCAATGTCTGAATAGGATCTCTGAGGCACATTACCCGTCGGCGTCACCCACTTCCGAAGTGGCGGGACAAGAACTGGATGACCGTTGCTACCAGTGGGTTGGCACGGCCTGTTTTTCTCTCACTCCTCACGCTCTAAATTAGGACGCTACTACGATCCTAGCGTAAGAAAATTTCTAATCACTTACCTACGCAAAAATTGTGAAGTGCAGATCGGGTCGAGTCCGATTCACGATAAACTCAGTGCGCCATCTTGGCTCATACCGATGTTTCCGAATGTCGGAATGTGATGGCCGAAGGCATGGGCAACGGAAAGCCAGAGTCGATTGTGAGGCGCACCGCCAAATTGCATGGCCTGTCCAGTTTTGAAGCCGAGGCCGCCACCGACGAGAACGAAGGGAATATTTTCAAGCGTGTGGGTGTTGCCTTTACCGAGCTCGTTGGTCCAGATGATGGTGGTGTGATCAAGCATCGTTCCTTGGCCACCAGGTTATGGTATGGAGTCTAATCTGTGAGAGAGATAGGCTAACTGCTCGCATAGCCAGACGTTGATTTTGATCAATTTTTCCTGTGCGTCAGCATTGGCATCAGGCTCATGGGAGAGGTGGTGATGGTCATCATGGATGTCCAGCCAACGCATCTTCGCTTGGCCGACGCTATTTGTGTATTGCAGCGTGGCGACGCGGGCCATGCCATTGGCGAAGGCGTTGACTAACAAGTCCGCTTGCATCGTGCTGATTTTGGGAATGCCGTCATTATCAAGGGCGACGCCCGCTTCCAGAGTGGGTGGGGGAAATAGTAAATTTGTCGTGTTGCTGCTTTGTAGATTTTTCTCCATCTCACGGACGAAGGTGGCGTGTTGGTCGAGCAATGCCTTCTCTTCTGGATCCAGATGCACCGCGATGGTGCGGAGATCTTCGCGAACTTCATCCAGCACGCTGCTGACGTTCTCGCGGTCTTTCATTTGTCCATAAAGTTTCTCAAACAAAGCATAGGGATCACACAGGGGAGTCAGTGGTTGATTACCTCCAACGTAGGTATTTCTGGTCCATGGATCGGCACGATTTGGAACTGCCACACCGAGTTCTAACGAGCCGAAGCGCGTCGCTGTTTCTGGGCGAGCTTGCAGGAAATTACGAATTTCTTGGTCGATGGAAATACTGCGTGCCCAGCCAGCGGGCTTGTCACTACCGCCTTGGATATTGCCCGGTAGCAGTTCGTCGGCAGTGAGGAGGCAGCTCATGCCGCGCATGTGTCCATCGCCATCGCCGCAGACTCGGTTGTGGATGCCATGGAGCGTCATCATCCGATTTTTAAAGGGTTCTAACGGCGCGAGGATTCGCTTGAGTTTGAAATCTGTTCCCATGGTATCTGGCCAAAATTCCGCCGGGATGGTACCATTAGGCGTGAACATGAAGATGATCCGTTGCGGTGGAGCGCTCGGCGAAGATTGTGCCAGCGAAGGCAATATCGGAAGAAAAGGCAGCGAGGCGGTGGAGAGTCCAAGCTGGCGTAAGAAGTGGCGGCGAGTGCTGAGCTTCATGGTTTTGCGGGTTCGACCGAGTTGATGCCATCAAGGGCGGCTAGAGTGTGAATATCGACGACGAGTTGGCGGATGTGATAGCCAGAGTGGATGAATTTTTCTTCTAACTGATCCAGCACTTCGACTCCGTAAGAGTTTGGATTTTGTTTGATGGTAGCTTGGAAAATATGCCGGATAAAGCCACGCCGTGCCGTGCCAGACTGGATCGCATGTTCTGCGAGATCACGCGGGCCACGCAGACGGATTTTTTCCCCCTCGAAGGTTTCGAAATCAGATTCTGAAATGATCGGTCGCTCGTTCTCGGTGAGTCGGAAGCGTCCTACGGCGTCGAAGTTTTCCAAGGAAAATCCCAGCGGGTTGATCGTCTCGTGACAGGTCATGCAGGAGGTGTCGCGAGTGATGGCAGCGACTTTCTCACGCATACTTAACTTAGGATCGAGATGTGCGTCTTGAAACTCGATGGCTTGCGGCGGTGGCCTGAGTATCCCTCCCAACAAATTCCGAGTCACGAACACGCCGCGATGAATCGGCGAAGTTCCATCATGGTGGGCGAGCCTCGATAATAAATAAGGGTGAGTGATCACGCCGGATCTCTGGTCTGAATCCAGAGAAACCTTCTGGAAGCCGCCGCCTGCGGGCATCGGAATCTGATAGAATTTCGCCAAGCGCTCGTTGAGCCAAAGATAATCTGCTTGGATCAATTGGCGATAGTCCGACTTCTCACTCCACACGATTTCATGGACGAAGATCTCTAGTGATCGCCGAAGATCTCCGACGAACATGGCATCAAAGCCAGGGAATTTTTGGATGTCCTTTTGCAAGTCTGCTTCGATATCGAGCTTCAACCAATGCTCGAAAAATCCCTCCAGCTTTGCCTTCGCACGCGGGTCCGACATTAGCCGCCATGCCTGTGCGGCGACTTGCTCTTGCGTCCTAAGTTGACCTTTTTCCGCAGCATCCATCAATTCTGCATCCGGCAGTGAATCGTAAATGCCAAGTGCGAGGCGCGCGGCAACGGTGAAGTCATCTCTCTGTTTTTCCAACTCGGGATAGAGAAAACGCGGCGATTGCAGAATTAAAATGACGGCTCGTTTGACAGCTTTCTCTGGCTCCACTCCATCCATGAAAATGCCGTCCACATAGCGTTGGCGCAAGTTCTCGTCGAGCGGTCGTCTGAAGGCGCGCTCGGCGAAATCTGTGACGAATTTCTTCAGTTTTTCTAACTGCTGAGGATCATCTTCCTTAACGGCACTGAGTTTTTCGAATCGGTCGATCACTTGATTTGCGGCTTCGATGGCAGCCGCCGTCGTCGCTTCATGCCATGACTTCGAAATTCCAGTCCCACGTTCGTAGCCCTCACTGGCGTCATCGGGAGGGAATGCCGTGCTTACCACCGCGACCGCTCCGGCCCAGTTCGGAGAAAGATAAGGAGCCGCGACCACTTGCCACTCTCCTTGCGGCGGTTTCCAGTCCAGCCGGACCATACCGTGTGTCTCCTTGTATTTGAAATATTCGACTTTGAGCGGATAACTCCGACCGCCTAACAGAAATATTCGTGACTTCACTTGCCGGATTTCGCTTCCTGAGCTGACCCAAGCATCAATAAATGCAATTTCTTTCTCATGATTGAGATAGACGCGAGCCCCGTTTGGCGTGCTAATCCGGAATTCATACCAACCCGTGGCTGGCGCGATGAGCGATCCCTCCCATGTGATCGCAAATTGCTCGGCTTTGATTCCATCACCCGGCGATTTTTCGGCGAAGTCGAAGTCGATCTTTTCGTCATCTCGCTCGAAGATTTTTTTCGCATACCTATCCATCCCGTCGGATTCGAAGTATTGCGCCTTCAGTCCACGCCCTTCGCCGGGTGACGAGACGGGGCCAAAACTGCCGATCAGATCCGCCACCGACTCACGGAACTGCCGATTCGTCAGTCGGGCAAATGCCATCTTTTGCTTTGTCTGGGTCCCTTGTGAATAGAAAGCACCCGCGATGTATTCTGCCACTTGTTTCGATTGCGCCGCATCAAGTAGTTCCGGCTCATCTTCTGGCATGTAGCGGTCGATGTAGCGTGTCAAGGAAGGCAGTGATCGGTTTCCTCGCAGGGGTTCCTCATACTGATCCTTCACACCTTGGCCGTCATCTCCGTGACACTCGGCGCAGTGCCTGATGTAAATTTCCTTGCCGCTCGAAGCCTCGTCTTCCGCCTTAGAGAATCCGATAAAGCCGAATCCAAGACAGAGAGCCATCCATAGGCTGCGGTGAGACGAGAACATATCTTCCCATCTTACCGACCAAGGAAAATGAATGTTTCACCAAGCTGTCTAAAAAGCTGAGATTGCTAGGTGGTGCTTGTCGGGGATTCTTTTCTGAGTTGGAATGGCCCAAGTCATGTCTGAAAATGCCATTCAAACGATCGGGAAAATCTTCGAAAATCTGAACCCCATTCTTTATCGAGTGGAGTTACAAAATGGAAAAATGATTTTAGCCCATTTATCGAAGCCTCTCACGGAAGCGAGTGCGAAGTTTGCGCCGCAAGATCCTGTCATCTTGGAAATGACACCGTTTGATTTTGACCAAGGGCGGATCTTGGGAATGGTCGAGTGAATTGCCATTGAGAAAGTGGTTCAGTCATGGATCAAATCCATCGGAACACGAGTGATTCATGCAATCATACACGATCTTATTCATTGGAAATATGAGGTATTTTTTGCCGCATTTGCATACCCAATCCACGACCATTGAGTAGAAGACTTTCGATGCGTTGGCGAGTCGCTGCTGGAGCGGCAGCCTTGTCCTGCTCGGTATTCCATGGTCCATTCCAAGTGATTTCGCCTTGTCGATCGCGGATGATCACTTCTTTGGCTTCATTTGTAGATTTCACCTCAATGCTTCCTTCGTCATCCATCATCTTGATGGTGGATGAACTTTGTGCCTGTTGTTTTCCATCATTTATAGAATCCGGTAGGGTGAAGCCGTGAATTTTTGCTTTGAGCTTTTGTTGAAGGAGATTTTTCGCAGCTTCCTGCATTCGCTCGAGATCTTGATCCGCCATTCCACCGAGCTGGAAGCTCATTCCACCAATGTTTCCGGCGATGGCACCGCGGACGCGATCTGCCAGTTCCTGCGGTAAATCATCGATATCTTCTTGTCCCAGTGGCTGTAAATCTGCGGACGCCATTTCAGAAGGCCGAGTGCCGAGTGTGACATTGACCGTGGTTGGCTTGCCCTTATGAATCAGATCGAATGTGATATTTTCACCGGGCTGATGAGCTGCGATTTGATGGGTGATTTCTATGGGGGAGCCGACTGGCTGGCCTGCGACTTTCGTGATGACATCATTGATTTCGATTCCGGCATTCGCTGCTGGGCCATTTGGCACCAATGATCTGACGACGATTCCTTCACCCGGATTGAGGTTGAGATGACTCATTAACATTTCGGGAACACTGGCAGAAATGATTCCTAAAAAGGCACTTTTTGCCTGAGTCTTTGCCATCGGCTTGGGAGTGGATTCCAGTTTGATTTCAGGGAGATCCTTAAATTTCTGCTTCAATGATGGAGGTGGTGGAGCGTCATCTTCAGGGGCTTCGATGGCAAATACGGAAGTGGCTGAGGTGATTAAAGTAAATGCAAGACCTGCAGTGATGGATGAAACGTTTCTTGTTTTCATGACTTACTTACGATAAGCGTAGTAGTTAAAATGATTTGTCTAAAACGATAGATCAGTCTGTTTTAGCGGGAACTAAGATATATTCCACTCGTGGCTGCTCGACTTGGAA
Source organism: Akkermansiaceae bacterium (assembly GCA_031415155.1). Lineage (GTDB taxonomy): Bacteria > Verrucomicrobiota > Verrucomicrobiia > Verrucomicrobiales > Akkermansiaceae > Luteolibacter. The sequence continues at coordinate 14,062 of JANORE010000294.1, forward strand.
TGTTCTCCCCGCAGAGTCTTTTAACGTAGTTTGATCTTTGTAAGCGACGCGAAGGACGCGGTGAGGTTGATTGTTCGATTTCCAGACAATTCCCTCTTCGCTTACTTCGCCAAGGTCGCGGTTAAAACTGGCGGGAACAAGATTCGCCGCTTTTTGAGATGTGAAGGTCGGAGCTGCCTGAGCAATGCTTGGCTTGGAATTTTTCGCGGGAGGTATTAGCAAGGCAGAAGCCGCGCCGATGATCGCGACAGCCGCTGCGGCAGCCCATTTCGGGTATGGTTTTTGTTGAGATGGTGAAGCATTGTTTTTCTTGGGAAAAAGAACAATCTTCTCATTCACAGGAAATGGCACATGCTGAACCATGATTTCTAATTCTGCGAGGAAATCAGGGGCGATTCTAGCAGGTGAGGCATGGCGTAAAAATTCCTCGAAGCGTAGTTCGTGCGGCTCAAGCTCGGTCAATGTTCCATCTGCGGCGGCTCCGAGTCTTGCAAGTAATGCTTCGTCTAGTGGAGTCGCTTGGAGGTCGCGGAGTTCTGCTTCCAGAGTTGGTGGATCGGGAGTCATATCATTTAAGAAGATGTTAGATAGAGA
>JANORE010000295.1:0-3889 GCA_031415155.1 Akkermansiaceae bacterium
AAGAGCTGCAAGGAGCCGTTCGAGACCCTTCGGAAACTCACAAGCATCGTTGTGCTGGCCCATTCTAAATAATTCTTAAGGTTCGTTGAGACTGATTTCCCCGCTCAGCAACTTCGGCAGTAGCGTGTCGTGCAAGGTGGCGAGGGTGTGAGATTGATGGAGGTTGGCCGTGATTTGGGCGTAGAGCGGAGCGACTTTAGCAGTAACGTTTGCTTTGCGTTTAGCGGGCATTGAGTCAGAAAAAGCTTTCTCTCGGATGTTAGAAAGTCGCAGGACGATGACAATCTGTTTCCAAAAATATCGCTCCAAATCATCCTTTCCCTATAAGTCCTAATCGAAAAAATGGGTGGCCCAAAGATTTGTAAAATTTCCCAAACTCATGTGCCCTTTTCGCGGAGCGACGAAAGATTTGGCGAAAAACCGAGAAATTTTCCATTTACCACTTGCCACGTTCCGGTCGTCTGCTAAATCACCCGCCCCGCGAAGGTTTCAGAGCTGTCTGAAAAATTCCGTGGTCACGCGAAATCACGCAAATTATGGCACGTATCCTAGGCATTGAAATTCCCAATGAGAAGCGCATCGAAGCTTCTCTGCCCTACATGTTTGGCATCGGTCGCCCAACGGCGGCCAAGATCCTCGAACACGCAGGGATCGACCCAAACATCCGCACTGGCCAGCTCAGCGAGGATCAGCTCGTCCGCATCTCTCAGGTGATCCAAGCGGAAAACATCATCGTCGAGGGCGACCTCCGTCGTGAACGCCAATCTCAGCTCAAGCGCTTGACATCCATCAATTGCTACCGTGGCATCCGCCACAAGCGTGGATTGCCAGTCCGTGGCCAGCGCACCCGCACCAATGCTCGCACTCGCAAGGGTAAGAAGAAAACGGTCGGCGTTAAGAAATAATTTTTTATAACGATTCATGTCTGAAGAAACCAACCAAGAAGCTGCCGTAGAGTCGGTAGTTGAGCCAGTAGCAGCTCCAGCACCCGCCACCACTCCTGCTCCAGAAGCGGCCGCCCCATTTGAGGCACCGAAGAAGGAAGTCAAACGCGACATTTTCGCCGAGATCGGCGGAGGTGAGGAAGAGATCAAGATTCACAAAGCCAAAGGCTCCAAGAATGTCGCTCGCGGTATTGTCCATGTGACTGCCACTTTCAATAATACCCTCGTCAGCGTGACGGATGCTCTTGGCAATGCCATCGGTTGGTCCAGCGCGGGTAAAATGGGCTTCAAAGGCTCACGGAAAAGCACCGCATACGCGGCTCAAGTGGTCTCACAAGACGCTTGCCGCCAAGCCATGGGACACGGTCTCAAGGAAGTGGATGTTCGCATCAAGGGACCAGGCTCCGGCCGTGAATCCGCCGTGCGTGCCGTCCAAGGTCTCGGTCTCGAAATTCTTTCGATCCGCGATGTGACTCCTATTCCTCACAACGGTTGCCGCCCTAAGAAGGCTCGCCGCGTCTAATTTAACTTTTTTTTTCAAGAAACTTTCTTATGGCACGTTACACAGGTCCACGCGCAAAAATCAGCCGCCGCTTCGGTGTCTCTCTTTTTGGCCCATCCAAGGCATTTGAACGCCGCAATTTTCCACCTGGTCAGCACGGAGTCCGCGCTGGTCGTAAAAAGAAGAGTGAATATTCCGTCGCGCTCGGCGAAAAGCTGATTCTTCGTTTTCAATACGGTGTGCTCGAAAAGCAATTCCGTGGTTACTACGAAGAGGCTTCCCGCCGCCGTGGCATCACCGGCACTATCCTTCTTCAACTTCTTGAGTGCCGTCTCGACAATGTCGTTTATCGCTCAGGTTTCGCGAACAGCCGCCAAGCCGCTCGCCAAGCCGTGAACCACGGTCACATTCAAGTCAATGGTCGCACGGTGGATATCGCCAGCTTTCAAGTGAAGCCAGGTGATGTCATCAAAGTCGGTGGCAAACCTTCCTCACAGCAGCTCATCACTCGCATGACGGATCTCACTCAAGCGATGCCGATCAAGGATTGGCTCACCGTGGATAAGGACAAACTGGAAGCGACTGTTTCCCGTATTCCTGATCGCGCGGACATTGAGCCGCTTGTCAACGAGCAACTCATCGTCGAACTTTACTCCCGCTAATTTAGGCGTTCACCAGATTCGATTTCAAAAACGTCCGAACATAAGTTCGGGCGTTTTTTCGTTTTCCCGCTTAGGTATTCCGGTAAATGAGCGAGGCTATAAAAATTTTGTGAGTAAAGATCAAGTCCTGCGTAATAGTGAACTACCATGCCAAAATTTTATCGATACTACCGCACATGAGGATTTGCGGAAATGCTTATGCTGGAAAGTGGCTGCCGCGTGGCAGTGTTGCATCCAAATTTCTCGCCACCATTTCGAGTGGATGGATGACGGTGTCGATATGTTTGGCAAATGAGACAGTCGCAACGAAACCGGAGCTGGAGTCGATCTACCAACAGGAGATCCTACCGATTTTTGAAAAATTTTGCTACGATTGCCATGGTGATGGTTCCAAAAAAGGAGAATTCTCTCTCGATTCATTTGGCGATATTCCGTCGATGATCGCGAATCGCGAAGTTTGGAAAAACATTCGAAATCATATCAGTTTCCGGCTGATGCCGCCGCCCGACGAAGTTTCCCCCAGTCCTGCGGAGCGCGAGAAACTTTTGAGCTGGATTGATCAAGCGGTTTTCTCAGTGGATCCGAATCATCCCGATCCAGGGAATGTGACTCTTCGGAGATTAAATCGAGTGGAATATCAGAACACCATGCGTGATCTGCTCGGAGTCACTGTGAATGTTTCAGAAATTTTACCACAGGATGACACGGGTTACGGTTTTGATAATATTGGCGACGTCTTGACGATTTCACCGGTCCACTTGGAACGCTATCTAACGGCAGCCAAGGCAGCACTCAGCACCGTAACCTATCCGGGGCCGATGACGATTCCGTGCACCTCGGTCAATGGCTTCAATTTAAAAGGTGGTGGCTCTATTTCCGATGAGGGACATTTTCTCGCCGGAAACGGCCAAGCGTTTTCGGAATTTCGATTTCCTCGTTCAGGTCGCTATCGCATTGAAGTCACTGCCAGTAGTGATTGGCCCTCCGAAGAGAGGCCTATGTGTGTCATCGTCGTGGATGGCAATGTTCTCGACACTTGGGATGTCGAGGGGCCTGGTAAGAAAACGAAAACAATCACCTCTGAAATCACTTGTAAAAATGAAGCGTCATTACGAGTCGCCGCATTTTTCACCAATGACTTATGGGAGCCAAAACACGAAGATTCTAAGCTACGCGACCGGAATCTTTTCATTCATCAAATCATGGTCGAGGGCCCGTTAGACGGCCCTCTCCCTGACAAACCGATCACTCATCACCAGATCTATGGTGAACCATTCGTCGGTCAATCTGATGCAGACTATATGAAAGAAGTGCTCACTCGCTTCGCCAAGAAAGCATTCAGACGCCCGGTAACGGCTGAGGAAATAGGGCGATACTTGGTATTTATGAAACATGCCAAAAAACTTGGCGAAGGTGTTGAACACGCCATTCAGTATGCCTTAGAGGCGATGCTCGTTTCGCCAGCATTTTTATTTCGTGAAGAGTCCGTGATGGTCGAAGATAAAACCGGACGAAAGTTAATTTCTGAACATGCGCTTGCTTCACGACTCTCCTATTTCCTCTGGAGCACGATGCCAGATGACTCGCTTTTTGCACGGGCAGATGCAGGGGAACTTCGGAAAAACTTAGCGGCGGAAGTGGAACGAATGATTTCATCTGACCGATCCAGTGCACTCGTCCGAAACTTCGCCGGTCAATGGCTACAACTGCGTGACGTGGAAGGTCTATATCGCGACACTACCCGTTTTCCGAATTTTAACGGCAGGCTTACCAAAGATATG
>JANORE010000296.1:0-3983 GCA_031415155.1 Akkermansiaceae bacterium
GTGACCGCCATCCATGAATTCGCCAGTCCAAATCAGCTCGGGAGCCAAGTTGTCCGCAGAGTAGGCTAAATTAACACCACCGGGAAAACCGAATCCGATGGCACGAGGCGTGGTGCCAGCGATGAAATTTCGGTAGATCGCCGTGCGATTCGCAGTCGGGCTGACAGGAATTGGACCCCAGGTAGGACCCATCTTCCCTTTTGATTTTGAAAGCCATTTCCAGTCCTTCATGTTGGGACCTTTCCAGCCCAGAGTGATTCCCTGCTCACCATCTTTTTCGAAATACTCGATACGGATCGGGCTCGGTCCTTTGGGTAATTTAATTTTACCTTTTTTGCTGCGATTGGCTCCCATCGGGCCGATTCCATCGATTTGGGCGATGACTTTTCCTGCAACTGTCAGCCGCGCACCATCGTCTGCATCCAGCAAGAACGTATATTGACCACCAGCAGGAGCCTCGAAATCGGCTGTCCAAACGATCCCAAAGCCGTCGGTCTTTGCCGCTTGATCGAGATCAATCATCCCGAGATGCTCTTCTTCCGTGCTATCGGGTGTCAGCGTGGAAAAATCTGGCATTTCTGTCCATGCGCCTGAATAGACCGTTGAAATCAGGTTTTTCAGCGCGGTGGCTTCAAGGGGAAGCGGGTGCAGCTTCAGAAGTTCTTCCGAAGTCCATGGCGCGGTGCGACTCGCCGTGGCGGATCGAGTGGCCTTCACTTGATCGGGAGTGATTGCGCTCTCGGCATTTCCCCAAGATTTACGGACGTAAGTAAGAATGGCTGCGATTTGATCATCGGGCAACATCGCAGCATGCGGCTGCATGGCGAGATTGTAGTTCTTGCCCAAGACGCTGATTGGGCCTTCGAGACCATGAAGCACCACCTTGATCGCACGTTCGCCGTCCCCCATGATCCACTCACTGTTAGCAAGAGGAGGAAATGCGCCACCGGTAGCACCTTTGCCATCTGCGGCATGGCATGCCGAACAGTACATCGTGAAAAGTTGGCCGCCATCTTGGGCGGATAACGAAGTCGTTAGCAGACTGAGTAGGAGAAAAAAACGGGATGTCATTTGAATGTAGAGATTTTACGGATTTTCACAGAAATGCTTTCAATATTTTTGTATTTCAATTTTTCTGGTAATGCATCGCTAACCCTTGGGCAAGTGCTGTCGCATATTCTTGAAAAATAGATGGCTGCAATTTCCCGGCAATTTCCCGGAGACCTTCATAGTCGCCGGCCTGGATGCGGGCATGGTCGATCGTGGAATTCATGACATACGGCTCCATGAAAACGACGGGACAATCGTACAGGCGATTCGCCAGAAGATTGCGTGCCCAGAGATACGGCTGCCCTTCAATCGACCGGACGTTCGTCGAATTCATTGGATAAATGTAAGGCGGCAGGCCACTGATTTCGCAGAAAATCTTAGCGACCGTCGAGCCTACAAGAACTTCTTCTTCATGCGTCCGTTGCAAAATTTTCTGTAACAAGGCAAAGCGTTGGTCTTCTAACATCACTTCTTCATCCGTGTAGGCGCCATTAAGAATCAGATGGAAATGCGTATGATCGATCAGAGTTGGCTGGTTCGGATTGCCCCAGGCCTCGGCATTAAAATGAAGGCAAAGGACCAGATCTGGCTTGATGGATTGGTTGACGAGATCTGCACGCGCATGGATTTCCGCCGTGCGGTAAAAGAGTCGTTCTGCGAGTCGTTGGAGTGCCGCCGGAGAGTCCGCTGCGTCACCGGAATCCTTGGCGAGTGACAGAAATGAGTCAGGACGCTTCGCCGTGATCGGCTCCAGCGTCTCTCGGACGAGGGAAACCGTCGCCCCGAGAGCTTCGAGCTTGGGCTTGAGTAGGTTCGCCACTTTCAAGGTCATCGCCCCTTCGCTTACAGGCGCACCAGCACCGACGATGAACCAACGCTCTTCAAGCTTCGCCCACTCGCCGCCGATGTGGCCGGGGTCAATGGCAATTTTCAATCCAGTAAGCGGTTTTTCTGGTGAGCTGGGTGGGAGTTCCGCCGTGGTGCGCCAATGTCGAGAAACCTGAGATATTTTTTCTGGCGTCGCGAAATCGAGAAGAAAAACCTCTTCCGCCAATGAATTTCCTATTTTGATGCGGGCGGATTCCTCGCTGATCTCGATGAAATGTTGCCACGCATTGCCTGCCGTGAACACTTGAGTGAGAAGGCGTTCGAAGTCTTGGCGAGTGATCGTGTTTTGATAGGCTGCGAGAGATTTCCAATCCGGCGGACGGGCGAGCGAGGAAAGCTGGCGCGGTGGATTTTCCAGCTTCGGCTGAAGCCGTGAAATTTTCTCTACCGAGCGTGAAAGCCCTTGCAGATAAATGATCGAGAAGAAGGAGAAAATGATTAGAATCGGTAAGGCGAGTTTAAGAAATTTACTCATTCAGGAAATTGGGTTGTCGAGATGCGGGTGAACGTAGACCTTCGTGGAGTCGCAAACAACTCTCCACTCGATCCACTATTTATATGTCCGTAATTCGTATTTTATTTCTGGGTGACGTCGTCGGTGAGCCTGGTCGCAAGGCCGTGATTGAGCAATTACCGCTTCTTAGACAGTCGGAAAACCTGGATTTTTGCATCGTCAATGGAGAAAATTCCGCTGGCGGGAAAGGAATCACCCCGCGCATCTCCATCGATCTACTTCGCGCGGGTGCCGCCGTCGTCACCACGGGTGACCACGTCTGGGATCAGCCAGAAATCATCGATTATTTCCCAACAGAGCCGCGACTCTTAAGGCCACTCAATTATCCAGAAGGGACCCCGGGCCATGGCAGCGTCGTCTTAGAAACCGCGAAATGCCGGGTCGGTGTCATCCAAGCGCAAGGGCGCTCGTTCATTCAGCCGCCATTAGAAAATCCTTATCTGGCGGTGGAAAATGAGGTTCAGCGACTGCGCGCAGACGGGGTCTCGGTCATCGTTCTTGATTATCATGCGGAAACGACGAGTGAAAAAATCGCCATGGGCCGGATGCTTGATGGTCAAGTTTCCCTCGTTGTCGGCACTCACACTCACGTACAAACTGCCGATGAATCGATTTTTCCAAATGGCACCGGCTATCTGACGGATGCCGGGATGTGTGGACCCGAAGAATCCGTCCTCGGGCGCAACATCGAGTCAGTCGTCTGGCGTTTTAAATCAGGAATGCCCACCCGTTTTCCCATTGCAAAAGGCCCGGTCCGCCTGTGTGGCGTGATCGTCGATGTCGATTCCGAAACTGGCCGCTGTTTAGAAATCCGCAGACTCTCGAAGCTACTTCCAGAAAGTTGATCTCTCAGGCATCAAAAAACGGATGCCGTGAGGCATCCGTTTGTCATCCCGATCTTGCGGAACCGGAAATAATTACTCAGCAGTGTCGGTGGCAGGAGCGGCAGGAGCGTTTGAGAAGCGCCAGCGGATTTTATTGCGCTTGGAAGCCGTGCGGAGCTTGCGTTGTTTACGCTCAGTCGGTGTTTCAAATGCCCGACGGCGGCGCATTTCTTCGAGGATTCCCTCGGCATCTAACTTGGTTTTGAGGCGTTTGAGAGCACGGTCAACGGGCTCGCCTTTCTTCATGGTCACTCCACGCATGTGATAGTTTTTGGTTGTTTAGTTTTGGTTCCGCAGATTGTTCGGGGCGCGGTAAATGCGGGATCGATACCGTGTTGTCAAGACAGAACCCGACGATATCGGTAAAAAAGCAGGGCGTTTGGTTTGAGATTTGCTAAGCTTTGCCGCTGCAGTGATTCAAATACCGCTAGACAAATGACCACCAAAATGCTCTCTTCGGCTTGTGATTCACACCCTTCATTCTTCCATTGGCGCGGGCCGTTTGACCTGCGGTGCTCTTGAGATCCAAACCGCCAATTCGTCCGCAGACTGGGAAATCGCTCATCAAATGCTTGATGATGAGCACTTTATCGGCGCAGGCCGTGAGGCGGGTGACCGTCTTTGCCAGTTCGTTCTCGAAGGCGGAA
>JANORE010000297.1:0-4208 GCA_031415155.1 Akkermansiaceae bacterium
TGTTGCCCCTTTGGGGCATTCCATTGAGCGACAGTATCATTTCCACCAATCATCATCCGTGGCAGTATCCATTTCCAAAAACCGCCAGCCATACGAGATAGCATAACACCTCGCTCACTTGCTGAGTCGCGCCCAGACAATCCCCGGTGTAGCCCCCTAACCGCACGCGGAATCGCCAGGAAAGATACTGCCGCGCGAGCCATGTCACCGGCGCCGCAAGCAGGAGCCACGGCTGCTGCAGCCAGAGAGAGAAAGCGATCATCGGCAGCAAACCACTCAACATGGCAAGGCATAACCCCCGCTTGCCGAGTCGCGTCGCCAGCGGCTTAGATTTAGAATCCGCATCTTCCCGGGCATACTCGAGGGTCTCCACCAATGATATAGAAACCGCCCGGCTCCAGCCATGTGCCACCACGATTGCTATCAACAGCGATGTGAGTTCATGCATCTCACTCAAGCAGGCCCACTTCAGACCAAGAACGAAAAACAATGCCACGGAACCAAATGTTCCCAGCCGCGAATCCTTCATGATCTCCATCGTCCGCTCGCGCGTGTAGCCACCCCCGAAGGCATCGACCATATCTGCCAAGCCATCTTCATGAAACGCGCCCGTCATCCACAAGGTCGTCAACATTCCTAACAAAACAGATATATGGATAGGGAAAATAACGGCAGCAGCTCCCGTCGCGAGCGCACCACACGCACCCACCAATAATCCGATGAGCGGGAAATAGCGTGCTGCCACATTCAGCATTTGTGGGTCAGCACCGATCCGCTTGGGCACGCGGATGCGGGTAAAAAACATCACGCCCGTGAGCAGCGCATCCCACTCGTAGCGGATTTTGCGGATCATGGAGACTGCTGGCTCACCCCTGCCTTTTCAAATGTGGCCATGTCACTCATGAGATGTGCTGCTGCCCGTAATAATGGCATCACCAGCGCTGCACCAGATGCTTCGCCCAAGCGCATCCCGAAGTCTAACATCGGCGACACGTTGAGAAAATCTAAGATCAGTTGATGGCCGCCCTCCGCAGAACAGTGACTGAAGAAACAAGTTTCTAAAATGTCGGGTTGCATGGCATGTGCGACCAGCACCGCAGAGGTGGCGATGAAGCCATCGATCACCACCGGCAACTTCTGCGCGTGACATTCTAAGATCACTCCGACCATGGCCGCGATTTCAAATCCACCGACCGCCGCGAGCCATTCCACCGGAGAATTCGCCCCAGCGTGAAGTGCGAGGGCCTGGCGCACCGTGGCTTTCTTATGCTCTAGCGTTGCGTCATTCACTCCGGTGCCACGGCCTACCAATTGCTCAGGAGTGAAGTGGGTGAGCGCGGCGCACAGCGTACTCGCAGAAGTGGTATTCCCGATTCCCATTTCACCGATTCCAAGCATCTGGATGCCATCTGCGACGGCACGCTCGACCTCCTCCGCACCACAGCGCATCGCCATTTCGCAAGACTCCAGCCGCATCGCTGGGCCACGGATAAATGAGTCCGTTCCGGCAGGCTTGATCGCTGCCCGGCGCAAGCCTGGGTGATCATTCGGCAGTGGGCTGGCCACATCATCCACTCCCATATCGATCACTCGCAGATGGATCCCTGCCGTTTGACACAAGACATGGATCGCCGCTCCGCCTGCTAGAAAATTCAGCACCATCTGCGCGGTGACCGCCGCAGGATAAGCACTCACTCCCTCTGCGGAAATCCCATGGCTAGCGGCGAAGACGCACACGCGTTGGCGATCCACACAGGGCGCGAGCGTATTCTGAATACGCGCGAGCTGAGCCGCGAGATCTTCCAATTTCCCGAGCGAACCTTGGGGCTTGGTCTTCCCGTCGAGTGCCGCTTGAATTTCTAATGGTGAGAGTTGCATAGGATAAGAGTTTCGAGGTTTCGGAATTTTAGCGGCGGCGCACTTGAAGTTTTTTCTGAGTCACATTCCCGAAACGATCGGTGCTGAACAGGGTGATCCGGTTCAGCCCGATTTTTAAACGGAGTTTCAGCTTCCATGATGAGGTGCCGTCCGCCGTCTGCTTCGGACCATTTCCGATTTTCCACTGCACCTTTTGGACTCCGCCAGAATCTTTTGAAGTCCCCTTCAAGATGAGATACTTCTTTCGAGTGGTTTGCTCTAAGCTTCCCGTCACCTTGAGTTGTGGGCCTTTTTGATCGTTAGGAAATAGCGAGGTGCCGCCATGATATACCACCCGCCAAAACTGCTTCTGCAGTCCATTCAGAGGAAGCGTCACTTCGGTATAACCACTCGTGGGAGTGCCTAGCACGGTTTGCACGGGCGTCCATGTCACCATGGCATCGGAGGTCTCGATGCCATAAGTGGCTCCAGGATTACTTTCCCAGCCAAGGATGAAGCCTCCGGCGACGACTTCTGAGCGCAAGACCTTGACGGGATCAAGGCTCTGGTGAATCACGCCGATCGCATCCAAGTCGAAGCCACCCGAGCCGACCGTGGGCGTGGGATCATAAATCGGCTGACCCGTGGTATCGAGCCGACTACCATCGCCCACGATATCGATGATCCGAACGAATCGAACATTTTTCCGATCCAGCAGGGGAGTGGCAGTCAGCGAGGCGAGGTCGAAGGGAGTGCCGAAGCCCTTGATGTGTTTACCCGCCAGCCCATTCAGGTTGGTGGGGTCCATGCTATTGGCAAATGGGCCGACGAGCGTCGTGCCTTCCGAGCGATTGGGAAACCGATAGAAATTCGCGCCATCGCTGGAAACCTCGACATAGGCGACTTCTAGAAAACCCGTGAAGGCATTTTCAAAAACAGCGAAGTCAGCTCCCGCGCCATCCGTGATCGGGCGGGGGAAGTGCATCACGATCTTGCCGCCATTTCCGAGGCAGACGATGTCATAGATGTCCGCCGTGGCCGGGCCATGGGCCAGTTCTGGAGTTCTCCAAATGGCATCGACGCTGGTGCCGTAATCGGGTGTGAGATTGCCGCTCGCCCAAGCGACAAACGCCGTCGAGTCCTTCGAAATCGCATCAGATCCGGGCGAGCCTGCTGCACCTGGGAATGAACCCGCGAGGCAGAGTGACGGGAGTAAACTTAATAAGGTAGTTCGTATTTTCATAAAATTAAAATTCGCGGCGGACCCCGCATTGGAAGGTCCGGCCTGCCGCTGGATACCAGACGCCACTATACTTGATCGTCGCGTATGACTCATCGAGGAGGTTATCGATCCGTGCGTAAAATGACACTCCGGGCTTCGGTTCGTAGCGGAGGATCAAATTCGCCACTCCATAACTTGGTAGCTTTTCCTGCGTATTTTCAAAATCATTTCCCTCATAGGCTGAAGCATTGAAACGATACTCTGCCTGCACGTTCACCTGCTCATGAAGCTGCAGCGTAACCACCGAAGATAACTCTTGTTCTGGGACGAGATATACCTGCTTCCCTCGGTATTTTCCGCTTTGGAAACTCGCATCAAGCTGGGTGAAATGAATACTCGCTTCCCATAGGCGCGCCCGGTAGCTGATGTCGATTTCCCCGCCGAGCCGCCGGGTATCTGCGAAATTCACATTCAGATTTTGCTCATAGTCATAGATGATTTCTCCCTCTAACTGCTGAAGGAATCCATTCACGCGCAGCTTCCAGCCAGAGAGTTCGTACTCGGTGCCGAGCTCAATGTTCGATCCGGTTTCCGCCTTGAGTTGATCATTGAATGGCACGGTCAGCGGGTAGCCTTGGTAGGCTGCGATCTCGTCGGTGGAGGGGAGGCGGTAGAGAGAATCGTACCGCAGCCAGACCCCAAGATCCGCGAGTGGCTCCCACCGGACACCGAGTTGATAGGCACTGTTTGTCTCATCATTTTTGCGGGAAAAATTCAGGGATGGATCACTTGGAAAGAGTGAACTATTCGCCGCAGCATCGATGGTCGTGCGCTCCCAGCGTGCTGCGGCATTGAGATGCCAGCCGCTCCATGGCTCCCACTCGACCGTGGAAAATCCACCGATCACGCTGCGCTCCAGCTCTGCACGACCGGTCAGCGTCTCACGTTGGATCTCGGCGAATTGGTCGAGCGAAAGGTGATCGTGGCGATAGTTCAGCCCGAGCTCCGCAGACCACCGCTCTTTCTGGAGGCGGGCCACAGGCGTCATCGTCCAAGTTTCTAACAAGTTATCCGTATGCGACCCTGGCCCGAGATTCCACTCCAGATCACGGCTCGAAAAGGCCACGGG
>JANORE010000298.1:0-2018 GCA_031415155.1 Akkermansiaceae bacterium
TTTTGTAGGATGAGTCCAAGTCTGCTAAGGACAGCATCTCAACAGTGATTTTCTCTTTCTCCAGTGCCGCCTTCACATCGCCAGCGGCGAACTTGATTTGATCCACACGAGGGTCAAAAAATACGCCCACCGTTTCGGCGTGAACCATTGCCGATAAGGTGAGAGCTACCATACTCATCGCGCAGAGACGCAACCTATTTTCAGTAAGTAATCTTAAACACATATTTCGTGTTTGTTTTTACTTCTTCGACGAGGATTTGCTTTCATCGCTTTTGCCTTGGCGAATATTGGCAAGTTCGCGGTCGTTATTCCGTTGTCGCTTTGCTTACGTCAGCGCGATGGGCTTACGCTGAAGTTCCCCAGAGTCAGCCATCCGTCGCGGTTGGCATCCTGTAAAGTATTGGCAAAGCGCAGCGGTATGCCGCCTTTGAGTGGGTTTACCACACGCAATAGCAATCGGTAGCTGCCGGGAGGCAAGGTCTTGGCGGGGATTTCGTGCGTCCACTGCCGATCAGGATCGCCGGGAAGCAAGCCCGTGAGGCTCCACTTGGGGCGGACGTCATGGATACGTTGGTCTGTGGCATCAATGACCGTCAATTCCAGTGGCCAGTCGTAATAAAACGGCGCGACGCCAGTATTGCGCAAAGAGGCTCCAATCACGATTGGCTGGTCGGCTAAAGTGGCCGTGATCGAAGCACGAGAGACGTGAAATTCGTATCCAAGCTGCCGAGATTGCTCCTTGGCGCGTTTCAGCGCGGAGGGAACAAGTTTGTGAACGAACGCACCATGCGCGAGCATCCACGAAGGATGAAGGGCTTGGAGACAAAGAGAGTATTCCTGGCCCGAAGGAACGACCGAGGGATCCTTCCACATGTCTGGCTGTATCTCTGGGCGGATTTCCCCACCAATCGGTTGGGTGCGCCAGCGCTCCGTTTCTCCATGACTCGTTAGCTTGCCTTGATAGTGCCAACCCGGCGGCGTAAGTGTCTGATAAGCAAATGAATCATCGTGATAACCGAGCGAATATTCCCGGAAAAAATCGGCCTTCGGTTCGCGAGCAAGAAGCATCGTGCGGTTGAATGCCTTGTCGAATGCGGAGAGGATTTGCTTCTGCACATCCTGCGATGGCGACCAATCAGGATCTTTACCTCCGATGTAGGGATGGGTATGCCATTCTCCCCAGAAGCCGAGCAGGCCAAGTTGCAAGAAACCGATGCGTGGGTCACCGTCGTAGCGCTCGCCGAGTGCTTTAATGAAGCGGACTAATGTATTGCGTAAATTTTGATCACTATAATCGGGAGATAGTGAACGACCATCGTTGCCGTGATCATTGTAGCTTCGCATGATGAGGTCATCAGTATTACCGCGGATGCCATCTGGACCATCGCGAAGGAAATCCGGCATTCCCGAAGGCTGCGCTGGGTAGTCAAGGGACACGCGGAACACCGCCTGCCTTCCCCGTCCCGCGATCTCGTCAAGCCGGGAATCCAGATTTCTCCAAGTGAAGCTTTCCTTCCCGTTCATGAGATCCTTAAGCGGGATATAAAAAAACTCCATGCTATATGGCATGTCGTTGGTCTCATGAATTCCACTGAAGGGCATGAAACCTTTCAGCGGATTGGCAGTCTTCACTGGCGAATAGGCCAGCGGTGGCGTGGCTGGAGCTGCTAGGGTAGCACTCACTAACAGAGCGACAATACCACCCACAAATGCGGTAACCGGAAAAAATGTCTTCGTATTCTTTTTCATAAGTCGTTTCTCCGCTCCTTTACTTACCAAGTCAGGCGGTCTAATGGATGATTGATCAATTGCACTCCTTGATCGTGACCTTCCAGCCCGCGAGACAATTCATAAATCTGTCATGAATCTCTGCGGTCAATGAAGAGAAGGCGAGTGAAATTTTTCACGCTCACGCCGTTCGACAGGGCGACACGAAGATGAGGACTTTCTGGCATGGACGCTGACTACGGGTTGCCCAAATGATTGGAATTCAATAGTCATCGCGGCAATATTCTCAA
>JANORE010000299.1:0-4978 GCA_031415155.1 Akkermansiaceae bacterium
AAAATGCCGCGAAGGCGTGATGGAATTCCTCCTCATCAATCACCCGCTGGATTGCCCGATCTGCGACCAAGCCGGCGAATGCCGTCTCCAAGAACAGTCCGTCCAACACGGCCGTGGCGTTTCTCGCTTCGTGGACATGAAGGTGAAAAAGCCGAAAAACGTCGAGATCGGCCCACGCATCCGGCTCGATGACGAACGCTGCATCATGTGCAGCCGTTGCATCCGTTTCATGGATGAAGTCGCTTCCGATCCCGTTCTCGGCTTCACCCAGCGCGGCACTCACACGACACTTTCCGTCCATCCGGGCCGTCTTCTTGATTCGAATTACTCACTCAATACCGCAGATATCTGCCCAGTCGGTGCATTGACTTCCAATGACTTCCGATTCCAGATGCGCGTCTGGTTTCTCAAGGAAACGCCGACCATCGACGTAAATTGCGGCACGGGAACAAACATCACCGTCTGGACCCGCGGCAACCAAATCCACCGCATCACTCCGCGTCTGAATGACGAGGTGAACTCCGCTTGGATGCCTGACTCGCATCGTCTAAATTTCCACTACATCGACAGCACCGCCCGCCTCAGCGAGCCGCTTGCTCACCATGGCCAAGGACATGCCCAAATTTCCTGGAAGGATGCCCTTCCCCAAGCTGCCGCCGCGCTAAAATCCATTTCCCCAGAGCACATCGCCGTCATCGCCTCAGGCCGCATGACCAACGAAGAGCTGCTACTTACCCGCACCCTCACCGAGCAAATCGGCACGGCGAAACTCTCGCTCGTTCCGCGTTTCGCCGAGGCGGACTCACTTCTCGTCGCTGCGGATCGCAACCCAAACACGACAGGCGCGAAGCTGATTCTCGAAACGGAAAATCCATACGGCCCGCTCGATTCCATTCGCGATGGCGTCCGCAATGGCTCGATCAAAGCTCTCATCGCCCTCGGCGAAGACCTCATCACCGACGCTGGATTCACCGCTGAGGATCTCGGAAAACTCGATTTCCTCCTGCAAACGAGCGTTCTGGCCAATCCGACTGCCGAACACGCTCATCTTGTTCTTCCATCCGCCGCGTTCGCGGAAAAACGTGGCTCAATGGTGAACCTTTCCGGCAGACTTCAACGCCTCAACCGCGCCGCCGAGCCTCCCGCTCAGGCGAAAGACGACTGGGAAATCCTCCGCGACCTCATCGCCGCCCTTTCTGGAGAAAAAAGCGTGATCACCCAAATCGAAGATGTCTTCGCTTCACTTGCCGCAAGTATTCCCGCCTTTAACGGTCTGACTCTCTCCAAAATCGGCCATCAAGGGGTGCAAATCACCGAAACGGGTTACGAAATCCCGCTACTTAAAAACGAGCGAGCCCAGAAAGCAGCGGGACTCATCAACGGCTGATTCTCTAACTGTCATTCACCGATCTCATGCCAGAAATTGTATTCCAACTCGCCATCATCATCACCAAGATCGTCTTTTTGACCTTCCTTGTGGTGTTACCGTTGGTTCCTTTGTCCGTTTATTTCGAGCGGCGCTTCTCCGCGATTATTCAGGACCGCGTCGGCCCGAACCGAGTGGGGATTCCTCTGACGCTATTGGGATTTAAGAAAGACTTTCACTTTTTCGGCCTGATCCAGCCGATTGCGGACGGTCTGAAGCTTTTCCTCAAAGAAGACTTTACGCCAGATCATGTGCGGAAGGCATTCTACTGGCTGGCTCCGGCGCTCACCGTTGTTCCGGCACTCATCACCGTCTGCGTGGTCCCGTTCGGCTCACCCATCAGCATTTTCGGACATCCGGAGAAACTCGTCATCGCGGATATCGACATCGGCCCGCTGTTTGTTTTTTCCGTCGCTTCGCTTTCCGTCTATGGAATCACTCTCGCGGGTTGGGCCTCGAATTCGAAGTTCCCCTTCATCGGCGGCGTGCGTTCCACCGCACAAATGATTTCCTACGAGATCGCGCTCGGCCTCTCGATCATTCCGGTGCTGATGTATTACGGCGATCTGAATCTGAGTAAAATCGTCCAAGAGCAAGCGGACCATGGCTGGTTACTCTTACCGCTCTGGGGTCACGATGCAGATCACACATTCATCAGCAAAATACTTTTCTGGTTCCCCGCAGCCATCGCATTTCTCATTTTCACCATCTCGATTTTCGCAGAAACCAACCGGATGCCCTTCGATCTTCCTGAGTGTGAAACGGAGCTCGTCGGCGGTTATCACACGGAATATTCCTCGATGAAATTTGCGATGTTTTTCATGGGTGAATACGCCGCCATGGTGATCGGCTCGGCACTCATCATCACGCTATTTCTCGGTGGCTGGTCGATTGGCTTTGGGCTGGATCGGTATGTCGCAGATCTCCACATCGGAGATTTCTACTTCGGCGGACTCATCCACATGGGCTGCTTCATGACCAAGCTCATCGGCTTCATTCTCTTCTTCATTCTCGTGCGCTGGACGGTGCCCCGGTTCCGCTATGACCAACTCATGAAGCTCGGCTGGGTCGTCTTTTTCGAAGCCGCGCTCATCAATGTTTTCCTCGCCGCACTCATCGTCGCCGCACCGCACCTTGAGAAAACCATCATCGGCATCGGAGCCATCCTTCTCATCATTGTCACCCTTGCTGTCATCTGGGTGGCGAAGGTTTCCGAAGAGAAGCCGAAGATTCTGCGCGCCTGAGCTTCGAATTAAAAATTCTCCATGTCACCCGAACCTCAAACTCCCGCATTCGACAAGGATCGATGGATGCGCGCGCTTGAAAACATCGCGGCGGCACTAGGTCAGGAAGGACCGCCCGTCCAACTTTGCCTCATTGGCTCCGCAGCGTGCCTCTTCGCTGGTATGGAACTTAGAACTACCGAGGACCTCGACATCTGGCAGCCCAAGAGCGATTTTGATTTTTCAGAACTAAAAGCAGCATCGGAGAAAGCGGGACTATCCTTCAATCCCACGGGCATGCTCGAACCCGACCAACCTTATCTCCAACTTGTAGAAGCAGGTATCGTCCAAGTCGGAAATTTTGAACCTGTTCGCATGTTCAGGATCGGGCGGCTCATCATATCCCGGCCTCCCATCGAAAACATCATTGCTTCAAAACTTACCCGCGCTGATATCAAGGACATCGAAGACATCCAGTTCTTGTATCAGCATTTCCAACCGGATCTGGAGCTCATCAAGACTGTCATCACCACTTTCCCAAATACGAAACGGGAACTTGCCGGAGAAAATCTCGTGTATCTCGAAATCCTCGGATGAATTCCACACTAACCAGAGACGAAGAGTTGGTGGCGCGTAGGATTCTAGCGCATCCGGACCAACTCGGCATCGCACTTAAAGAAAGGCGCTGGATGGATGTGGCGGCACTCGTCACCTTCGTCCAAGAGAGGGATCATGATCACGACCTCGCGATGACGGATGCCGCACTTTACCGAACCTTACGCCAACAAATCACCACCTTCTACCTTCGCGGTGGCGGTGCACTCAATTTAGAAAAACTACGTAAACTCGCACACTCCACTTCCTAATTCTAACGACGATGGCCACCATCAAACTCACCCGCCCTAAGCTCAACGCTGGCGAAAAAATCTACTTCGGAGCTCTCATTAAGGGCTTCTTCCTCACGATGACTCACGCGGTGAAAACGCTGCGCGGCAAGTCAGTCGGTGCTGAAACACTCGCCTCATCCGGTCTCGGCGTGACCATGCAATTTCCCGAGCAACGCTGGGATGATCACATGCCTGAATATTATCGCGGTGCACCGACTCTGGTGACCGACGAGCAAGGCCGCGAACGCTGTGTTTCCTGCCAACTCTGTGAATTTATCTGCCCACCGAAAGCCATCAAAATCAAGCCGATGGAAATCTCAGCCGATGATCCATGGGCCAAGGTGGAAAAGCGTCCGCTCGAATTCGACATCGACATGATCCGCTGCATTTACTGCGGCATGTGTGAAGAAGTCTGCCCGGAGCAAGCGATCTATCTCCGCAAAGACTACCTCATCACCGGCCTCAAACGCGCCGATATGGTCCACGATAAAAAGAAGCTCTACGAAATCGGCGGTACCCGCGTGGGACTCGTCAACAAATGGAACGAGCTCAAATAAGTTACTGATCACTTCCAACTTTCCCTATGCCCTCATACCTCTTCTGGCTTTTTGCAACCATCATGTTGATTGGTGGAACAGCCGTCATCGCCTTCCGAAATCCTGTTTCCAGCGCGCTTTCCGTGGTGACCTGCTTCGTCGGACTAACAGGTCTATTCATCGGTCTCAGCGCGTTCTTCGTCGGGGTGATTCAAATTCTGGTCTATACAGGAGCGGTGATGGTCTTGTTCGTTTTCATCATCATGCTGCTTGATCTACGGGATGAGGCGAAACCTGCGAAGCCGCTACTTCCGATCATCGCAGGCATTGGACTTGTCGCCGGATTTCTCGTCCAGCTCATCGGTATTCTTTCTCGTTCGCCTAACAAAATGGCACCTCCTCTGGATCGGCCCACTCTGATGGCAGCGGCAGCAGATTTTCCAGCAACCAGCAAGATCGCGACCATTCTGGACCAAGGAAAGCTCCCGGATGTCCATCTTATCGGTCACACGCTTTTCACGGGCTACAATCTCCCACTCCAGATCCTCGGCGTGCTCCTACTCGTCGCCACCGTCGGCGTCGTCGTCCTCTCCAAGCGCCAAGCGGAGTAAGTTCTTCCCTGAAAACTGAACACTGAAATCTAGCAAACTTTTTCATGGCTTCATTAAATGATTACCTCCTCGTTTCTGGTCTCCTCTTCGCCATCGGCCTCGCTGGCGTGGTCATTCGGCGCAATATCATCATCGTCTTTATGTGTCTTGAGCTGATGCTCAGTGCGGCAAATCTAACACTCGTCGCCTTTTCTCGCTTCAACACCACCTCGAACGGCCTGCCAGATTACCACGGGCAGATGCTCGTTTTCTTCGTCATCACCGTCGCCGCCGCAGAAGTCGCTGTGGGCCTTGC
>JANORE010000300.1:0-3321 GCA_031415155.1 Akkermansiaceae bacterium
CATGAGTGGTGGAGGCGCGGCTTTGATCCGGGCGACCTTGGTAAGTGAAGTCGATACTGCAGTATGGAGATTTATCCGATATGGAATTCCCGGTGTAGTTGATTTTCGACACACGATGATCATTGATATCAAGGGATGTATTCGACTCCTTGACATACTCGACCGAATAGTAATTTCCGAGCGTATCAGAAACTCGATTGACGCCCCATGAGAGGGTTCCTTCGGCGGTGGAAGTGATGGAATCTAGGGTGTTGCCCAAAGTAACAATCAGGCCCGCCTTAGTCTCCACTTTCCAGTAATTACCAATCATGAACGTGATGCGACCGTAAGAATCAATCTCGGTGCGATACTCGGAGCCTTGCGCGCCGTAAGCCCCGCTGACACAGACGAGGCGCTCGCCATCAAGGAAGAAGCGGTCCTTATTGTCGAAGTCCACAGGATCGTAGAACCCATCCTTCGCGAGGGTGGCGGGGCCGCGCGTGATGCGCTGGAGGCCACCGAGATTCCAGCCCACGCCCATGATGCCATTCCCGCCATTGCTGGAATAACCAAGGCTGAGCTTGGGCTCCATGCCAGCAGTGCCTTTCGGAATATCAATCGGCACGGAGTAGCTGGACGAGCCATCGCCACCGACGGAGAGCGTGCCCTTGATGGCGCCGACGGCTTGGTGGGGAGCTTCGGTATTGATCGTGAGAGCTGGGACGGCGGTGAGGCCGCCGGTCACCGACGCTAAGAGGGAATCGGTATAAATTCTTAGCGCCGCCGAGTCGTTCTTCACATTCGGGTTAAAGCCCAGAGCGGCATGAGTCGTCTCCCATGCGTCGGGAATGCCATCGCCATCTTGGTCGAGATTGAGAGGGATGGAGGTGGTGAAATTAAAGGCCGTCTTGAGCTGGCCGATGTTTGCTAATTCGTTGTCACTCTCTGGCTTCTGGACAAGCCACTCGGGCTTATTCGGTGCTACACCGATGCCCTTCAGTTGCGTGTGGATCAGATTGGCCACCCACTTGAGCTGGCCGATGGTGATATTCTCGTTGTCATTGGCCTGTGGATGGGCGGCGACCCATGCTTGGATTTGAGCATTCAGCGCAGATCCCGCACCACCGAGAGAGACGTAGCGGGTATTGATTTCCTCCACGGCCTTTCGGGTGAAATGCTTGAGTTGGCCCTGCTTCACCACCGCGTAATCGTTGATCGGGCTGGTATTGGTGGCGCCCCGGCCAGCCCACCAAGCGGGCTCGCCATTGGGTCCAGGAACCCACTGGGAAGCACTCGGTGGTGGCTGGACTTGGGAAAATAATTGATTCGTCGCGATACAAAAATTGAGAAATACCGCGATGGAAGTCTTAGTGAACTGATTCATGAGAGAAAATGGAGAAGAAGAAAGGAGGGTCGTCGTGGACGTAGAGAGGGAAGGAATTTCAGGGAGATCCTGAAATCAGCCTGCCGGACGCAGGTCTTCCCGGTATGGGCGAAGAGGCGAGATGGAATCCAGCGCTCTGATTATGGAGTGAACATCGGAATATTCCCGCCCGGCGCACAAGTGATCGTGCCTTGGACCATTAAGTTGCCATTGCGGAAGACCGTGAGGGCGTTGGAGCGGGCGGTGGGGCTACCATTGCCGATTTCGAAGACTGAGTCTGTGGGCTGCCACTCGATTGCAGGATTTCCGATTCCTAAGTTGTAATGCCCGATAGCAGTTGAACCTGAAGAATTTGCATCTGCATGAACACCAATCGCGGTGGAGCCATTTGCAAAGGCGTGCGATTGATCACCCATTGCAACGGTTGCATAACCAAGCGCCCAAGACATGGCACCTGTCGCCGTGGAAAAACCGCCTGAGGCATTGCACTGCTTCCCGAAAGCCATCGCACTGGCACCGTTAGAATAACTTCCTTCTCCCATGGCAACGCCAGCGTAAGCATTTGCTGAAGTGGTGGAAGAAATACCCATCGCCAAAGAATAAACGCCTGACGCGTTATTTCCCTTTCCCATAGCGACTGCAGCATAAGCATTGGAGTAATTGGCATCTCCCATTGAGACCCCGGCATGGGCAAGGAGTGATGAGGATGAGCCGACACCCATCGTTGTAGAGTAGACACCATGTGCTGTGGTCGCCCCACCCATCGCTGTAGAACCATATCCTACCGCCCGCGAAAGATAGCCCATAGCAGTAGAGGCTTGGCCTTCGGCTTTCGTCGACATCCCTATTGCGACAGAGCTGTCACCACTCGCTGTAGTGCTATTGCCCAGAGCGATCGCGGCGTGATTCGTCGCGAAGTTCGTTGTGCCTGCAGCAAAAGATGCTGGCCCTGAAGCAACTGAATTAAAGCCGAATGCAGCGGACCAATCGGCGATATATGGAACTCTATTCCAATGGCTACCAGAAACTCCACCGGCACGAAAGGCTCCTTTTTCAGAAAACCACATGATCCTCGTGCCACCTCCAGTAGTTTGAGTGTCCGCAAACGGAGCTTGAGCCATGGCATGGCCAGAAAGCCCGAGAGAACATGCAGCGAAGAAAGAGAGGCGAGGGATTGATTTCATGGGGATCATTTAAGTAGCAGAAAATGGTTGAAAGAAAAAATTAAGGCGTTGAAATTTCAAATAACGCCGAACGTCTATCATAACAATTCTATCAGCCACAAGTCATTTTCGTGAAGAATTTTTTTACGGACGTAAAACAAAACGGACCGTTTCCATCAAGATTTGTCTTATTTCTAAACGATCTATGATGAAATAAATCGTTTTTACCCAGCGGTGCGGAGACGAGTCCGTGTTTCGATGAAGAGTGGAAAGTGGTCTATAAGCTCTTCGATCTCCGGGTGGGCGGATCACTTGGAAAAATGATCGCCTTGAAATCCAACTTCTCTCGGCTCGATTGATTGACATATTATACTACCGCGCATGAGGATTTGTGGAAAAAGAACTGAGCCGAGACGCCTCAGCAACGGTCTGGAGCGGGACGCTCCAGCTACTTTCCTAGCGACGCCTTTCCACAAAATATGAAGCGCGGCAGTATCGTATCCCGTCAAATGGATTCTGGCGGGTAGCATTCTGAATCGCGAATGATCCATGATCTTGAAATTGAAGAGCAGGCACCGCGAATCTGGTGAATCCAACGAATCTTGAAGACGATGGATGTTGGAGCCGTCAGTTTTAGGACTCTTGATTCTGAAAAGGAAAATGGGTTTAGCCGCAAAAAGGCACAAGATTCACAAAAAGAAAGAGTTTGAGAGATTGCACTCGTCAGCGTGACTCACCTCAAAAGTGAAGCCGAAAATCAATAAATCCATTTCTATAACTCTCTAGAAATCTGTG
>JANORE010000301.1:0-5095 GCA_031415155.1 Akkermansiaceae bacterium
CCGGGATCACAGCAAAGGCATAACCGAGGCCAGCGATGTTCCATGTTTTACTCGGTGCGAGCAGTGTGATCGTCCGCGCGGCTAGATTCTCAGGTAAATTCAGCGCAGAGAAATGCGGCGTGCGGATTTCATCGAAAATGAGATCGCAGTGGATTTCATCGGAGACGAGGACGAGATCGTGAGCTTCACAAAACTGCGCGAGCTGGGTGATTTCTTCTGCGGAAAATACCCGCCCTAACGGATTTTGCGGATTGCAGAGCAGAAAAACTTTCGTTTCTGGAGTCACCGAGTTTTCCATCGCGGCCCAATCGAAACTCCACTTGCCATCCACTAATGAATGATCAACCGTAATTAACTTCGCCTTAGCGTCATGATGAGTCCCGATGAATGGCGGATAGACGGGCGTACATGTCATCACCGCATCACCGGCTTCGCAAAAAGCGCGGGCAGCAAGAGAAAGTGCAGGTACCAAGCCACCGAGGTGGACGATCTGATCCAGCGGGATTTCCACACCACGGCGATCACGCAGATAATCGAGAACCGCTTCATTTAATCCAGCATGTGGCTGTGCGTAGCCGAAAATCCCGTGATCCACCCGGTCATGCAGCGCCTTTAAAATCACCGGAGCGGAAGCGAAATCCATATCTGCGACCCAGAATGGATCCAGCTCTGGCTTACGATCATATTTAATACTACCAGTCCCACACCGGGAAATTAGAATGTCGAAGTCGAAGTTCATTGGGTGAAACTATGAGTGTGAAGGTATCAAGCTAAAGTAAAAAGTCATGATCCCGATCAATACATCCTTCACCGCAGTATATGTTTCAAGATTCACCTCAGCTTCCTGTCTCTTCGTTTTCAGCAAGTTCACAGGAAATGTGAGAAACCCCTGACATTTCCTCCTCCCAAAATCCCAAAACTATGACTCCTCAAACGATTGCAACAATCACTGGCACAGCTACGACAAATCCCTAACCCGCCTTTCCACAAAATATCAAGCGTGGTAGTATCACAGATTTCTCAAACAACGCCAGGAGCTGTGGCGTTATTGATGATGATCAACGCACTTTAAAATGGACGCTCGTCCGCATCTCCGAGTTTTCGCGGCGACCGTGGATGCTGAGTTGATCGAGAGTTCCCATCGCGGAGATGGCACTCGAGATGTTCTTTTTATCCTCTGCGGAAAGCGGTTCACCTCTCACGGCTTCGGCATTTTCTTCGACGAGTTTGTAAGTTTCCTTCGAATATTTCTCGAGTGCCTTGAAATTCACCTTCAGCAAAAGCCCGTTACCAACTTCGCCACCCGCCGTTGCCTTCTCGATGAGATCCAGCGACTGAATCTTGGAAGTGGAAGCGACGAACCATTGATCACCGACGGTGACCGATGGGAGGAAATCATCGTTGAAGAAAGGCATCGGAAAAAACCAAGTCGTGAGGCCATTTTTCTCGGTGCTCATGGGTTTTTGCATCGGGATATTGTTACCTGTTATTTCGCTAATTTTGGCGAATGAGCTGGTTAAAGTCGTATTCATCTTATCCCAAGATCCAGCAAGTTTGGCGCGATCTGTCACCGAGCTGATTACCGAAATACGAGGGACTTTCGCTTCATCGACTACTTTTTGTGGAATGCCGGGAATGGCCGGAGCGGCACCTTTAAAGTCAATGACCCAAGCTTTTTCTCCGCCAAGGCTGGAACTGAAGTCGTTGCTAAAAATATCCCACAGAGCCGTCACCTCTGGGCGAAATTTCCCGTCAAACAGCATGAAACTTTGTTTGAATTCCTCAAACTTCTCGTCCTTGATTGGCGATTCAGCAACCTTGAGCGTGATGGTGTAAGCCGTTTCTAACAGTGATTCATAGTAAGCACGAGCTTTCTGATCGAAGGCAGCATCGACACTGATATTCGCGAACATGGCGACGTCTTCAGACTGCCCAAGATGGGCCAGCTTCGTCGGCGTTTTCCAATCGACCATGCCAGAATCATAGCCACCGTGGGATTCGATTTTCATGCCATCTTCCAAGAAGGCAACCAACCCGAGAGCTTCATTTCCGGCGAGTTTACGAAGAGCCGCTTCTCGTTCGCCGATGATCTGGAACAGGGCTTCTAAATCCCGGGTATCGCCGAGGCCATCCGAGCCAGCAAGACCATCGCGCAAGCCATTGGTGACGTCAGCAAGTCCACCACTGGCACTGATGAGAGTATCCATACCTTGTTTTTCACCATACATGACGGCGGCGAGATCTTTAGAAAGATAGGGGTCGATGAATGCGATGGCATCCGTGGCGAGGATGGATTGACCCGCATCACTGGCGAGCTTGAAGTCCTCGGCAGATCCGCCGATGAAAAGCACGACGTGATCACCGATGGTGCCACTCACGATGACAATGTCTTTTTTCGCCAAGGTGGCGATGAGGCGATCGACTGAAGCGGAGTCTAACTGTTTTTCAAAGGTTTCTCGTTCTCCAGCGAGTGCTTCGGAAATTTTCGCCCCAGAGATTTTGAAGCCTTCGAATTTGCTACCTGCCTTTTCCAAGGACAATGGCTCCACCATCTCGCCGAGCATGGCCATGCTGGACATCATTCCTGACACCTGCTGGGCAGCAGCCTCGCGGTCCTTTTCTTTCGTTTTAAAAGCGACATAAATCGGTGGCATACTGGCTTTCTCGACAATGCCGATCCCTGATTGTGGATCATTCAACAGATCTTTCATCAGTTCCGAACTCATGGATGTGGCCATGGATTGAGTGAATTGCTCCATGTCGCCTGACTTCGCCGCGGCAGCAAAAGCCTTGGCGATGGCACGCATTTGGAAATAGTTGGAACGGCGGCCCAGCGTCAGTAGATTACCGATTTGTCCACTGCTGGTCTTGCCAAGGGCGAGTGTAAATTCCTCCCCAAACAATTCAGCCGGCCTCATCGGCTCTTCATCTTCGGCGGGCGAATCTGCTGCCGTTGGATCGGCTTCCTTTGGTGCATCTTGCTCTTCTGGAGCGCCTTCGATCTCTTCCACGACCTCATCCATGCCACCGCCCATCTCCTTTTCGATCATTTTCCAAAGCTTCGACGACTTGATCCGATTGACGTTTTTGGTGCCGTTATGGAAGGCAAGAACCACCTCGGTGTCCTGCGGTAAATACTTGGCGAAACCTAGTTTTGCGGCCCGTTCCTCAGCACTCACCTTGGGAGCGGCTTTCACTTCTGGAATCGCGGGCGATGCTTCCTTGGTGGGAGTTTCCGCCATCTTGGGCGGCATCGGCGGCGATTGAACGGCCTCTTTTTTCTTACAAGCATTGAAGCTCAATGCCACTGCCGAGATTAACAGCCAATTTGCTCGCTTTTTCATAGTTGCTAGGAGCTAGAACTCTAAGCCGCTGCCTAGCAAGCAGATTGGTTGCTTTATATTCAAAAATTTCGGCGGACTCACTTCCGCTGCCCGAGTGGGCGCACCCACATATTCCGATACTCCACGGGATCGCCGTGAAATTGTAATTTCAGCGGTCCCGTTTCTGGATGAGTCGCGGGATAGGTGGCGAGCTTACGATGCTCAGTCACCCCGAGGTAGGTTTCACCGTTTTGCACGACCACGCCATTGTGGAATAGGACTAATTTCGCGGGCTTGGAGAACTTGCCATTTTCATAAATGGGTGGCTCGAAGGTGAGATCGTAGCTCTGCCACTCGCCTTGTGGGGCGGTCGCATTTACCAGCGGCGGGAGCTGGCCATACATCGCTCCAGCTTGGCCATCTGGATACGTCATATTTCCATGACTTTGAAGAACCTGCACTTCGTAAATCCCCATCAGGAAAACTCCACTATTTCCGCCGCCTTGACCATCGACTTTCCGGCCTGCTGGCAAACGCCACTCGAAATGCATCTGGATGGCTCCGAACGATTGCTTCGTCTGTGTATCGGATTTTGTCGCCACCATCGCGCCATCCTTGATCTCCCAAGCCGCGGTCCATGCGTCCACGGATTTTCCGTCAAAAAGGACGACGGCGTCAGACGGCGGTTTCACCAAAATCGCGCCACCGGTCTCGACGATGGGCGGCTGCGGGCGAGCCGGATCATGCACTGCGTATGGCACTCCGGGAAGTTTGGGTCCGTCTGGATAACCTTTGATCTCAGCTTGCGCGATACCACAACCGATCGAGACAACGCACATTCGCCATAGATAATTTTGCATAGGTCACTAAAACGCCATTTCCGCCATATTCTTTCAAGCCAATATCTCTACCCTTCATGCCCATAAAAAACGCCGTTCAGCATGAAGCTGAACGGCGAGCGAGATTCCAAGTTCTTAGGACTAGGCAACTCGTGATGCGGCTTTCGCGGCAAGAGCTGCTTTCGCCTGGTCAACAATGGCCGAGAACGCTGGAGCGTCATTGATCGCAATGTCCGAGAGGATTTTACGATCGGCTTCGATTCCAGCAGCTTTCAGACCCTCGATGAAACGCGAGTAAGTGAGATCCTCGTTGCGGCAGGCAGCGTTGATACGCTGAGTCCACAAACGGCGGAACTGGCCTTTGCGTTTTTTCCGATCTCGGTATTCATAAGTCAACGCCTTGCGGACAGCGTCCTTGGCGTAACGAAAGAGTTTCGAGCGGAAACCGCGGAAACCCTTGGCCCGAAGCAGCGTCCGCTTGCGGCGGGCGCGGCTGGCCGGTGAATTAGTAGCACGTGGCATTTTGTATTTTTAGTTTGAACAGACCGTTGTTTTCATTTCCTTCCACCGTCTCGACTGTTCTTGTCTCCCTCGCGGGATCAGGCGGTGTAAAGGCCGTCCGATGTGCGGACGGAGCTATTATTCGTTGCTGCGATTTCCAGTTTAACGGGAAAAAGGAAGATTCTCTCTGACGTTTCTAAGGTCAGCATCGGAGACAAGAGCAGCTTGACCAAGACGACGCTTGCGTTTGCTGTTCTTGCCTTGCAACAAGTGGCGAGCCCCTTGTTTCCGACGAAGAATTTTCCCTGTTCCAGTGACTTTGAAACGCTTGGCAACGGCTTTCCGTGTTTTTGCTTTTCCTCCGACTCTTGGCATGGGACGGGCAACCTAGGTATCTCATCCCTCGTGGCAAGGCAAAAATACCAGTTCACC
>JANORE010000302.1:0-1891 GCA_031415155.1 Akkermansiaceae bacterium
GGCCGGAGTCGTCACTTTTGGTGTCAGATAAATTATTGAGATCTTTCTTGCTGTTTGAATTTCAGGTGTCAGATCACTTTTGGTGTCAGATAAATTATTGAGATCTTTCTTGCTGTTTGAATTTCAGGTGTCAGATAAATAAACAGATAAAACTTGCCGTTCCGATTAGCCAATTGCAATCTTCAGCCATGCGTAAAGCAAGATGGTTAATCAACAGCGAGAATCCCGAAACTAAACCGGCAATCTACCATTTGATTTCTAGGGTCGTGGATCGGAAGTTTGTCTTCGAGGACGACGAACGTGAGGTATTTCGGATGTTCATGCGGATGTATGAAAATTTCTCAGGCTGCCGGGTTCTGTCTTATTGTGTGATGTCGAACCATTTTCACATTCTGCTAGAAGTCCCACCGATGGCCGCAGGTGGATTGAGCGATGAAGAGCTACTGAAACGCCTTTCCGCACTGTATTCTGAAGCGTTCGTAGCGGGAGTAGCGGCGGAATTAAAAACCGTAAGAAACGAGGAAAACGGTGAGTTCGCTGAACCGACCGGAAAAGAAAAGGCGGCGCGGGCGATTCATGAAAGATTCACCCCGCGAATGCATGACTTGAGTCAATTCATGAAGGGGCTGCTGATCCGTTTCACCCGATGGTTCAATCGGAAACATTCACGTTCCGGGACGCTTTGGGAGGAGCGATTTAAAAGCGTCATCGTGGAGAGTGGGGCCGCTGCGCGGACGATTTCCGCCTACATCGATCTCAATCCCGTGCGGGCGGGGATGGTTTCAGATCCTGCAGAATATCGTTGGAGCAGCTACGGCGAAGCCATCGGCGGCGGGAAAAAGGGCAATGGCAAGAAGGCGCGCGAGGGGCTGGTGAGAGCATGGCGAAGCAATGAAGGCGTAGCCTTTGATGCCGCATCCTGGCCAGAAATATCGCGCTTGTATCGGCGAATGATGGGCATGGCACTGGATAAAAAAGTGGGCCGGGCCGCCATCGTAAAAACCCGTCAAAGCGTGACAAAAAACTCCGCCGAGCTGCTAGAAAGCCCGGAAAATCAAACCTCATTGAAGGATCTCGGGACGACGAAAATGCTGCGCTACCGAGTCAGATATTTCACCGATGGAGCGGTGATCGGGAGTCGAGAGTTTGTCGATGAGGCATTCGAGTCGGCACGAGAACGATTCGGACCAAAGCGGAAAGATGGGGCGAGAAAACTGAGAGGAGCCGCCAGCCCGCTGGCGGGGACGCTGTGGAGCATGAGAGATTTGCAAAAGGGAATCGCGAATTGAGGGTGTCGAGGGAATCAGCATTGTTGTCTTAGAAACCCTGATGGACTCGATCAAATCCGCATTCGCTGGCCAACCGATGAACTTCGCACCTGAATAATGACCGGGTTTATCCTTTCACGCTTTCAGGCTGCCACGATCAGAAAATTTTGTCGCATCATGTGATTCTGTTTAGAACCCGCTCGTATTTTAGCGTCCTCCGCTGGCAGCTTGTAGCCGTAACAACACTTCCCGGAACTTAGGATTGACGGTTGAATTAGGAGCGTTTGCCGCAGTTAGTTTCATATTGACCTCACTTGTGAGCTTAGAACGGTCTGGGCTTCTCCGATAAACTTCCTTGGCAACATTTTCAGCGGCAGCCTTGATTTCATCGTCTTTGGCGAATTCCATCATGGCGAGAAGAGTCGAAAATTGCTCATCTCCGGCCGTGAAATTGACTGATTTAAAGGCAGCGATCGCAGCTTCTTTTTGTCGAGTCGAGCGAGCG
Source organism: Akkermansiaceae bacterium (assembly GCA_031415155.1). Taxonomy (GTDB): domain Bacteria; phylum Verrucomicrobiota; class Verrucomicrobiia; order Verrucomicrobiales; family Akkermansiaceae; genus Luteolibacter. Next base: position 1,774 of record JANORE010000302.1, read on the forward strand.
AACTCGACAATTTTACCAGCCGAGGCAGCATCCGCTCGCTTGGCTAGCACTTCATCGATCATTTGTGTCCTCACCTCGGGAAGGATTTGAGTATTGGTGGTGATGAACTCGGTAATTT
>JANORE010000303.1:0-4375 GCA_031415155.1 Akkermansiaceae bacterium
CCGTCATGATTGAAAGTTCCATCATTTTGGATCGTTCCGCCATTCATGGCAAATGAAGGGAAGTCATCTACACTGTTAGAATTTCCCGTAAAACGCAAAGTCGGAGTGCCACTCATCGTTCCTCCTCGGATTTCACCACGCTCTACAGAGAGGGTTCCTGCGCCAGTGATCGTGCCCCCATTTACCGAAAAACCTCCCGTCGCCGGACCTGATGCCGCTCCTACATCGTCTGATAAATTGATATCTCCTCCAAATGCGCGAACAAAGCCTGTTCCGTCAAGGCTCCCACCACTGAAATCCCAATTCCCAAATTCCATGAATATGTCACTACTTGCGGCATTTAAGACACCAGCCTGAGTGCCACCATTGCGAAAAAATAGTGGACCATTGGTTGCATTCACGACCCCTGTCGCGAGGTTATTAAAAGTTGCTCCAATCGAGCCTGAGCCGGTTGTGATTCCTGCATTCACAAAAACACCACCACCCGAATTATTATTGATACTACTGCCGGAGCTGAGATTCCATGTTCCGTTGTTCTGGATCGTGCCACCGCCTGAAAATGGATCATTATCTAAATTCCAATTTCCGTCATGATTGAAAGTTCCATCATTTTGGATCGTTCCGCCATTCATGACAAATGAAGGGAAGTCATTTACACTGTTAGAATTTCCCGTAAAACGTAAAGTCGGAGTATCGCTCATCGTTCCTCCTCGGATTTCACCGCGCTCTACAGAGAGGGTTCCTGTGCCAGTGATCGTGCCCCCATTCACCGAAAAACCTCCCGTCGCCGGACCTGATGCCACTCCTACATCGCCTGATAAATTGATATCTCCCGAAATTCGAATGAATAGATCCCGATCCAGCGATAGAACCACCAGCAAAATTAGATTCTCCAAAGAATAAACTCAGCATCGCGTCATTACTGAGGGTGACATTTCCATTCAAAGACAAACCACCATGACATGAAACTCCGCCGGCCTCGATCTCACCGCCCGTCCAAGTCATGGCGTTGGTAACTTCTAAAAAAGATGCTCCAGAGACTTTCCCGCCTGAGAGATTGAATTTTGAAATGTTCAAGGATGTATCGCGGAGAACATTACCACCTGAGATAGAGACTGAGTAAGTATCACCGGGCAAAGGTGAATTATTCTGCGGATAATTGGGATCCGTACTCCATCTAGCGACTTCAGACCAGTTACCATTAGATCCATTCCATATAGCCGGGATATCAACACCCAAGGATGGCAAAACCATCATGAGCCCGATTGAACCAGTTGTGAGTATCGTAGAGGCCTGAGGTAGAGTAGATTTTAAAAAATTCATTTTTATTACTCTCGAAGTATGTGGCGTCCCAATCACTGTCGAGTTTTTTGAAAAACCCGGTGTTAGAATTCACGGAAAAAGAAATGCTCAAAATAGATTTTTCACCGGCAGGTGGCCGCCGAGAGCTTCTGCGGCAAGGAACCACCAAACCCTGAAGTTGAAGGACTCCCTGTTATACTGCCACGCATGATGATTTGTGGAAATGATGCCGTCGCTCAATGGATTACCCTAACAGGGCAACATGCGATAGCCTAGGGCAACGCCTTGGGTAGAGAAATCCTAGGGAATTCAAGCCCTGAAGGGGCGAAATTTGATAGGTTACCTCCTGAAGAGTCCCGCCCTTTCAGGGCTAAATCATTTCATCCATCTATGACCCAGGGCGATGCCCTGGGCTATCGCATGTTGCCCCGTTGGGACAATTCTACCCGACGTTTTCTACAAAACATGAAGCGCGGCAGTGTAGCTTGGCAAGCCCCCACCAATTCTTCACGCAGCCGCGCGTGGTATCCGGTAGGGCGACTTGATGAGGGGCCGGAGGTTTCAGGCTACCGCTTCCGCTATACGGGAGGTGCTCGCCACGCCGAAAAAGAAGTCGGATTTTCGCCGCTTTTAGCCTTCCCAGATTTCGAAAAAGACTACCGTTCCGAGAAACTTTTCCCGCTATTTGATAACCGAGTGCTTTCTCCGAAACGTCCGGATTTCGCCGAATACATCGGCTGGCTGGATCTCGACAGCAATCATTCCGATCCGGTCTCGATTCTCTCCGTATCTGGCGGTGAGCGGGTGACGGACAACCTCGAGGTTTTCCCGAAAGTGACTGCGGATGATGCGGGGAATTTCCGTGTTCGTTTCTTTCTCCACGGATTGCGCCATCTCGGGGAGAAGGCCATCGAGCGAGCTTCCAGGTTAGAAGTCGGTGAGGAACTTCGGATTCTTGTGGAATTGAATAACCCGGCGACACGACTTGCGGTGCCCTTGCTCACAGAAGACTATCAAATGATTGGCTGGGCACCTCGCTATCTTGTGGAGGACCTGATCCACTGCGTTCCTCAAGCACCGGAGCTTTCTGCGCGGATTGCTCGAATCAACCAACATGGAGCTCCTTTGAACCAAAGAATTTTGATCGATTACAGTGGACGCGCACCAGAGGGAACTCAGCCGATGTCCACGCCAGATTTCAAGCCGCTCATGGATTAAAAATCTGATGCTTGCAGCCGCCAACCGCGAACGGATCGCCCGCTTCGAGCAAAAGATCCAAACCTCCTTCACCTGATTCTTGGATGAATGCCGGCACGAGACTCTCGACGGCGGGGTGGCTGAGATTCCAGATGGAGGCGAACTGGATCATGCTGAGGCCGCATTTCTTGGCGAGAGGGCGCATCTGATTGGCCTTTTCCATCCCGCGTTTCACCCATCCTTCGGGACGATACGTCCGATGATCGAGTCTGGGCCGGAGACATCCACCGACATCCCTGTTGCATGCAGATGGCGATACCTCGCCGTGATCATCGACCTATGCACGCGCCGCAGGATAAGTAGAAAATTCTATGGTAATTCTATCACGCACTTTTTGTGAAATGGATACAGTGCAGGGATGCTTGTAGAAAAACCGACTGTCCCCACGATCCATGAAATGGAGTTGCTACGCGCTCGCATTTTAGAGCTGGCCACTTTAACCGAATCCGAAGCGCCTGTGATTAGTGCTTACATCGATCTTCATGAAACGAAGGATTATGCCCGTGCGAAATTCATCAGTTGGTCGTCATCGGTGCGGCTAACTCTCGGACCCCAAGAGCGTCTTGATTTTGAAACTGCGAAGCGGGATGTGCAGGCGGCTCTTTCACAAGACTGGCCTGAGGAAATCCGCAGTCTGGCGGTATTCAGTCGTGGAGGATCGAGTCCTATCCACCTCGTCATGCCCTTCAGCGTTTCACTAGAAATGCACTTTGCCGCTTCCAGCCTGCCCGCCATTTTCCCGCTCGTGCAGCTCAAGGATCGGTTCCATCGCTTCGTCGTCGTCATCGCCACGGAAGATCTCTCGAAAATCTTCGAGGTGACTCTCGGCGCGGTGAGTGAAGAAATTCTGGCTCATCGCCCGGAGCTAGGAGGCCGTCTGGGCCGTGAATGGGGACGCGAACATTTCCACCAACGCAAGCGCGAGAATGACCTCAAGTTTCATCGCGACCAAGTGGCCATCATCTCCCATTTGATGGCGAAACGCGGTCACAATCACCTCATCCTTGCGGGAAATCCTCGGCATGTCGCCGGCTTGCGTGAGGCCTTGCCCAAACACATTGGCGCGAGATTGGTGGGTGAACTTTTAAAAATGCCATCTGGCGGAGACTATTCCACCGTCTTGGAGCAGGCGATCGATACCTTCATCGAGGTGGAGCGGGCAGAATCTCGTGACTCGGTGGAGCGGCTCCATGAACAAGTGCGGCGCGAGGCACTGGCCGTGGTCGGAGTGAATCGTTCGCGGGATGCGATTCTCGGCGGATATGCGGCAGAGTTGATCATTTCTGAGGAGCTTCCTGTGGTGGAGAGAGAAGAGCTGACTCGGCTCGCCACCGCTAGGGATTTAGCCATCGAGGTCTGCGAGGGCGACGAGCTTCTCGCGACTCACGGCGGTGTGGGTTGTTTGCTGAGATACCGCCCGGCAATTCTTATTGAAGAAGAGCCTATGGGATAAGCGGTTCACCGGATTGCAAACAGGGGGCGACTATCAGGCAGAGACGCTTGGTGGTCGCCCCTTATATTTCAGGAAATCCCCCTGTCTCGCCGATCATCGCAGGAATACGCATTGCCACTTAGTCACCGTTTGTAGCATCATCCGTGAGTAATCATGGAACCTAAAATAACACCTGCTAAGGCTCACATCGCAGAGCTTGAACCTTTCGACGGACTGGATATGGAGCGTGTTTTCGTAGTGACCAATGAGGATCAAGCAGCCCGCGCCCTCGCAGAACTCATGCAAGTGGCCATCGTCGGCTTCGACACCGAGTCCAAGCCTACTTTCCGAAAAGGTGAGATATCCGAGGGGCCACATGTCTTA
>JANORE010000304.1:0-17549 GCA_031415155.1 Akkermansiaceae bacterium
GGCTTGCAATAAATTGGCAGGAAGCACCGCGCTTCGATAGCTGTCGTAGTAGCCAAGCGATGCCGAAAATGCGGGGACCGGGATGCCTGCTAGGGTCGCTAGCGAGATGACTTCACGCCAGTTTTCTTGGAACTCGTTCAGGAGATTCGTGAAAAATGGAGCGAGCATGAGATTGCTCAAGTTAGGATCTGAGCGATATGCATCGGTAATGTCATTGAGGAAACGAGCACGAATGATGCAGCCGCCGCGCCAGATGGCTGCGATTTTCCCGAGATCGAGATTCCAGCCTTTTTCGGCACCCATCGCAGCGATGAGATCCAGACCTTGGGCGTAGGAAATGATCTTCGAGGCAAAGAGTGCATCGTGGACTTTCTTCACGAGTTTCTTTTTCTTGATGTCGATCTCAGGCTTCGGTCCTTCGAGCACCTTGCTGGCATCCACGCGCTTGTCTTTCATGGAGGAAAGGATGCGGGCTTCCACGGCGGCATTGATGGTGGAGATAACCACGGTATTTTCGACCGCGTTCATGATCGTCCACTTGCCCGTTCCTTTTTGGCCGGCGGTGTCGAGGATGAGATCGACGAGTGGCTTCTTGGTTTCTGGATCGACTTGTTCAAAAATTTTAGCAGTGATCTGGATGAGGTAGCTTTCGAGATCACCTTCGTTCCACTCGGTGAAAACCTCAGCAAGTTCTTCCGGTTTGAAGCCAGCTGCTTTAAAAATATTATAGGCTTCGCAGATAAGCTGCATGTCGCCGTATTCGATGCCGTTGTGGATCATTTTCACATAGTGACCCGCGCCGCCGGGGCCGATGTGAGTCACGCATGGCTCGCCATCTACTTTTGCTGAAATGGATTCGAAGATCGGCTTCATGACATCCCACGTGGAGGCTGGGCCGCCGGGCATGATGGACGGGCCTTTACGTGCGCCTTCTTCACCGCCGGAAACGCCAGCGCCGATGAAGCGAAAACCGAGATCGCCCAGCCATTTGTCGCGGCGCTCGGTGTCGGTGTAGAGGGAGTTTCCACCATCGATGATGATGTCGCCTTTGTCTAACAGCGGGATGATCGACTCGATCACGGCATCCACGGGACCACCGGCTTTCACCATGATCATGACCTTGCGCGGTGAGGCGAGGGACTTGACGAACCCTTCCAGCGTGTGCTCGCCGACGATTTTTTTGTCCGGGTGCTTGCCTACAAATTCGTCGGTGACGGAGGTGGTGCGGTTATAAACCGAGACTTGAAAGCCACGGGATTCCACGTTGAGAACGAGATTCTGGCCCATCACGGCCAGACCAATAAGTCCGAAATCACTATTGCTCATAAATATTAAATGCCGTTGGTGAGGCACAGCGGATGTAGGGACATTGGCGAATTCGCGCAACCCCTTGTTGCCATTTAGTGATGCATTTCACACATTGCGGGGGTGAACTTACCAAATACCATCACTTTTTCGCGCCTTGTGATGACTGCTGCCTTCGTGGCGGCGGTCTCCCAAAGCTCGCTAACGGGTTATGGAACGGGCTTGGTTCTATTCGTCGTCGCTGCGATCAGTGATTTCGTGGATGGATGGCTGGCCCGTAAAATGGGTCTTGTCACCCCACTTGGAAAGCTCATGGATCCGCTGGCGGATAAGATTTTAGTGAGCGCAGCGTTCGTATTTTTCACCGAAAAAGGTCTCTGTCCGGTGTGGGTCACTGCCTTGATCATTGGCAGAGAGTTTCTCGTCACCGGGCTCCGACAAATCGCCATTGAGGCCGGCCAAGTTCTCGCTGCCGATAGTCTGGGAAAATGGAAAACGACTTTTCAGCTCGCCTATTTGATCACTGGCTTGATCTGGCTGACGGCAGAACACGCGAAGAAAGAAATCATGATCTTAGAGTGGTTGGGAAATCTCGCCCGCCCTCAATGGCACGGCGGCTGGCTACAACCGATTTTCCTGTGGACTGCCGTTGCCCTCACCGTGATATCCGGTTGGAACTATATCTGGAGTGGGCGGAAATTGCTACGGCAGAGCTAGCGTTTTGAAAAAATGCAGCAGAACCAGAAAGACGGGGAAATTTTCATTCTCGTTAAAAATCATGACTCGCGGCTGTATCGCCGTTTTCCAATTTCCGCGAGCCGCGTGATCACCGGTCCTTCTGGCTTGAAGGACGCCTAACCCGCTTGGCCTAAGGATGACTCATTTGGAAAAATTTCGATTTCCGATGGAATAAACAGTCATCGCAGTAGCTCACTATAATGGCGCAGATCAGAAAAAAGATACCTCCAGCCACTGAATAAGTTCTATGAAATACCCACTTTTCGAATTCATGAAAACCATCCTGCTACTCCTCAGTTTCGCCATTTTCTCCTCGTTCGCCAACGCTGCCGCCCCAGCCGTCGGCTCGGTTTCAGAGAACCAAGGATTTGCGCTCCATTCGGGTGCAACCTTCAGCTCCACGAGTCTCAACGACTACGAAGGCAAGATTCTCGTCCTGATGATGATGACGCCATGGTGCCCCATCTGCCAAAGTCACGCCCAGTCCGTGGGTAGCGGTCTTCTGGAGCATTTCAACAACCCATCCAGAGGCTCACTCCGTGGCAAAAATAACCACGGAGTTCCCATTCAAAGTGTATTGCTCTCCACCGAAGAGGCCGCCTCTTGGGATAGTGTGAACCTATCGTTTTCCAATACCCATGGCTTCGATCGCTGGGGTCTGGATGCCAACACTCAACGCCAAAATCCCCGCGAGCTGCTCGGATACTTCCGGGGCGGCTTCATCAACTCGAGCAATCTCTACAATTGGGGAAATGACAGGCGGCGCGTTGTCGTCCTGAATTTGGTGAAAGGCTCCGCGTCGCACTCCTTCAGGGAAATCGTGATCAACCAGAATTCATATTCATCCGATGATCATACGGCTGCGAGGGCTGCCATCAACCGGATTCTAGCCCAAGAAGAATCGACCGCTCTGCCGTTGATCGAATTGGAACAAGGAAGCACCCCACTTAAGAACGGAATATCCACGATCTCCTTTGGCCAAGTTCTTCCAAAAGGCTCCACCACCCTCGCATTCACCATCCGAAACACCAGCGGCGGTGAACTCACCGGGATCACTGCCAGCCTGACTGGCGGGCAAGTCGCCGACTATCAAGTGAGTAGCCTAACAAGCACGACCGTGGCCCCGAATCAAACCGCCAGCTTCTCGATCACCTTCACACCACTCGCGGTTGGGACGCAAACTGCAATGCTTCATCTCACCTCGACGGCTGGGAACCTCTCGCTATTTTCCGTCAATCTTACCGGAGCCAGCGTGCTACCCAGCCCCGAGATTGAAGTCCAACAGCCGAGACAATCCATTCTCAAAGACGGCAAAACGAAACGTAGCTTCGGCACGACCAAGGTCCGCAGCAAGGGCCGATCGCTCACCTTCAGGATCAGCAATGCCGGCGACGCCGTGCTTCACAATCTCTCGCTCGCGAAAAAGGGAAATCATCCGAACGATTTCATCATCGGCAGTCCAGGCAGAACCCAACTCGACCCCGGCATGAGCACGATCTTCGAAGTCACCTTCATGCCGCGGGGAGCTGGAACCCGTAAGGCCACGCTCAAGCTCAACAGCAACGATGCCGACGAAAGTCAGTTCGACATCCCCGTTACAGGTTTCGGAACCCGGTGAACCCAGAGTAAAGGGCAAGGGACACGTTTGAGGCATGTATTGGATGATTGCCAAACGCCAGACATCCGTGCTGTTTTTTCCACGATTTGGGCAGTCCTTGAAGTGAGGGGGCATCAAGAACTCATGGTTCTTCCCCCTTGACCCAGAGGGCTGGATTCTTTTAGTTTTTCCCTGTGAACATTCTCAGCGGCAACCTCCCACTTGGCCCCCTTCTTCTAGGGTTGGCCACCCGTTGATCTTTTCTTTCCTTCACTTTTGTTTCCCGGCCCGCCCATCTTGATGGCTCCGCCACTTTCTTCCCATCCTTTCCTATTTTAAAAAATGCACGCGACTTCTCTCTCAAAATACCGCCCATTTCCCGCGATTTCCTTGCCGGACCGCACTTGGCCGGACCAGACGCTGACTCATGCGCCGCAGTGGTGCTCGGTCGATCTCCGCGATGGAAATCAGGCGCTGCCGCAACCGATGTCGATCGAGGAGAAGCTGGAGTTCTTCGATCTCTTAGTCCGTGTCGGTTTCAAGCAGATCGAAGTGGGTTTCCCATCGGCGGCAGATACGGAGTTTAATTTCTTGCGCCGCCTCATCGAGGAAGACCGCATCCCGGACGACGTGACGATCCAAGTGCTGGTGCAAACTCGCGAGCCGCTGATCCGCCGGACCTTCGAGGCGATTGATGGCGCGAAACGCGTGATCGTGCATATTTATAACTCCACTTCGCCACTGCAGCGCCGCGTCACCTTCGGCGATGCCTCGCGCGAGTCGATCCGGCAGATCGCCATCGATGGCGCGACCTTGGTGAAAGAACTCGTGCCCACGGTCCCGCGCACGGAGGTGATTTTACAATACTCACCGGAATCGTTTTCGGACACGGAACTGGATTTCGCCCTCGATTGCTGCGATGGCGTCATCGAAGTCTGGCAACCCACACCGGAGCGGAAAATGATTATCAATCTGCCGGACACCGTCCAGTGGACCACGCCGAACGTCCATGCCGACATGATCGAATGGATGTGCCGGAACTTGGCGCGGCGCGATTCCGTCATCGTTTCCCTGCACACTCACAATGATCGCGGCACGGGTGTCGCGGCGACCGAGCTGGGCTTGATGGCGGGAGCAGACCGAGTGGAAGGCACGCTCTTCGGCAATGGCGAACGCACGGGAAATCTGGACATCATCGTCGTCGCCCTGAACTTGAACAGCCATGGCATCGCGACGGGATTGGATTTTTCGGATCTGCAATCCATCCGCACCGTTTATGAGCGAGTGACGCGTCTCAGCGTACCGGAACGCCAGCCGTATGCGGGGGAACTCGTCTTCACCGCCTTCTCGGGATCTCATCAAGACGCGATCAAAAAAGGCCTCGACCGCCGGGCCAAGGAAACCGAACAGGAGCCGGATATCCCGTGGGGCGTGCCGTATTTAACCATCGACCCGCAAGACATCGGGCGTTCATACGAGGCGATCATCCGCATCAATTCCCAGTCTGGAAAAGGTGGAGTCGCTTATGTGCTAGACCGCGAGCATGGCTTCGATTTACCCAAGTCGATGCACCCGCAAGTCGGCAAACGCATTTACGATCTGGCCGATGAATCTGGCCGCGAGCTGTCTGCCGATGAAATCCGCGAGGCGTTTTTCGAGGAGTTCGTCAACATCGCCAGCCCGCTGGATGTCATCGATTACGAGCTGATCCATCAGACCGGAGAACGAGGCCAAGTCCAGTGCAAGGCCGCCATCTTACTGGATCATGACAAGCGATCTATCGAAGGTTTCGGCAACGGCCCGATCAATGCCTTCGTCCACGCGATGGAAAAGGCGGGCCTCAAGGACTTCAAGGTGACGGACTACCGCTCTCATGCCGTCCGCGGTGGATCGGACGCCAGTGCTGCCGCCTACGTCCAAGTTCAGCACGACGACGGTCGCCTGCTGTGGGGTGCTGGCGTGGATCCGTCCATCGAGATGGCAGGCTTAAAAGCACTCGTCACCGCGTGGAATTTGCTTCGGTGAAATCGAGCAAACGGGGTGACGCCGACTGGCGATTTTTGGAATGAACTTCTGGATAAGCGAAGATTGACAAGCCGTTGAGGGGTAAAGACCTTGTCAAAAGTGGTTGCACGCAGGGAAATTCAAATACGTTGGCCATTCCGAAAGCTGTGGCGACACCCGCTTTTGGAGGGCATGGTCAGTCGGCTAGGCTTGACTGAGGAACGCTTCACGGTCGGTTGGGGTTATCGGCCAAGTGGCAAGGCGGCTCGCGCGAACGCGGGAAATGGTGGAGGGCAATTGCTCTTACTCGAAGACGCTTTCGTGCGCTCCATGAAGCCGGGTGTGGGACAAGTTTACGGGCTGGTCGCGGATTCTCGTGGGATTTACTACGACGCATCTGGGAAAAGTGATCTCGTCGTCAGCCTGAATTCCGGGAAATTAGAAGGCTGGATGCGTCCTCAAATCGGCACGGAAACGGACATTGAAAAACTGATGGCGCGTTTCCAGGCCGTGAGTGCTTCGAAATACAACTGGTATCCCGCCGATTTTCGCGACCTTCAACCGCCTGAGAAAACGGGCGTCATGGTGGTCGATCAAACGAGGGGCGACACCTCTCTCGCCTATGGCGGTTTGCAAGATGGCGACTTCGATCGGATGGTGCGCGATGCGCTGGATGAGCATCCCGGTGAAATCATTTACCTCCGCGCCCATCCAGACCATCGCTACCGGGGCAAGCATTCGTGTTTTTCACCGTGGGTTTTCGATGAGCCGAGGGTGAAGCTCCTTCCGCCCGATCTTTCCCCGGCGCGATGCTTCGAATTTTGTAAGGAAATCTATGCAGGAACCTCGCTGATGGGCATGGAAGGTCTGCTTCATGGCTGCCGGGTGAAGACGTATGGCTGGAATTTCTACGCCGGCTGGGGGCTGACCGAAGATCGCTGCCAAGCGCAGGTCCAGAAACGCGAACGAGCGATTGATTTACCGCGCCTATTCGAGGCCACCTATCTTCAATACAGCCATTATTTCGATCCCGACAGCGGCGAGTCTTGTGGCCTCGACCGGATTCTCGACCACGTCGCGCTTCAGCGGGAAATGGCGCTGCAGGACGCTGGCACCCGAGTGACGGTGGGATGGGTTCCTTGGAAACGCAGCCTTGCCGACCACTTTTTCCACTCACCGGGAACGGATCTCGTTCACGCGGACTCGCTCCAAGATGCTGTGAGCAAGTCGGAAAGGCAGCCCGGCTCGAAGCTGCTCTTGTGGGGTGCTGCGGCTGCGCCGGAAAATTCTACGATTTCCGTGATCCGGGTGGAAGATGGATTTCTGCGCTCTGCCGGTCTCGGCGCGACGTTTCATCGCCCGCTTTCTTGGGTCCGGGATGACCTAGGAATTTATTTCGACCCACGGACTCCAAGCCGCTTGGAATCCATCCTCGAAACGGCGGATTTCTCCGCACAGGAAATCTCCGATGCTCGCGAACTCCAACAATTTCTCCGCGATCACCGATTGACGAAATACAACGTCGGCGGAAATGAAATTCTCTGGAATCGATCCCTCGCTGGCGGCAGGAAAGTCATCTTGGTGCCCGGCCAGGTGGAGGCGGATGCATCCATCAAATGCGGCAGCCCCAACGTGCGATCCAATGGCGAACTACTCGAAAAAGTCAGAGCTGCCGAGCCGGATGCCTTTCTCATTTTTAAGGCCCATCCCGATCTCGTCGCCGGGGCACGTCATGGGAATCTCATTCCCTCGATTTCTAAAAGCACGACCGATCTCACCGTCACCGATGGGAATATCCTCGATTGGCTGGATTTATGTGACGAAGTTCACACCATGACATCCACCGTCGGCTTCGAGGCGATTCTCAGAGACGTCCCAGTCGTCACTTACGGGATGCCATTTTATGCAGGCTGGGGCCTGACTCGCGATTCACTCACGGGTTTGCGAAGAACTCGCCGATTGAGCGTGGAGGAGTTAGTCTGCGGCGCACTGATTCGTTATCCACGGTATTTAAATCCGAATAGCGGAGAATTCACCACTGCGATCCAAGTCGCCAGACTTCTTGCCCGCGGGGGATTGGTCGGAGAGCGGCGCGCTTGGTATCTACGAATCGTCTCCATTCTCAAACACGGCTGGGTAAAAATAGAGCGTCAGCGAGTTCGTTCATGAGTGGAAATGAGACACCATCGGCCAAGATACCGCTCCACATCGAGGTGGTGACGGACACCTTCGTGCCTGACATCAACGGTGTGGCTCTGTCGCTCGGTCGACTGTGTGACGGACTGCGTGAGCGCGGACATCGCGTGGAGATCATCCGCTCTGGCCGAGTGAATGCCGCGGGTGAAACCGCCGTGCTGTCATGGCCGCTGCCCGGCTACATGGAAGTCAAGGTCGGCGCGCCATGGCCGGGAGAATTGCGCCGCCGCTGGCAAAAAAATCGGCCAGACATCGTCTATGTCGCCATCGAGACTCCGCTCGGTTTTTCCGCCGCTGCGGCAGCACTGCGACTGGGCATTCCTGTCGTTGGTGGGTTTCATACAAATTTCTATGAGTATCTTCAGAAATACGGTGCTGGCTGGGTGGGTAAGCAAGTTTGGCGCTATCAGAAATGGTTTCATGGACGGTTAGGCCGGACCTTGGTTCCGTCTCCTGATGCGAGGGACAAGCTCATTTCCGCCGGTTTTTCAAAGGTCACGGTGCTCGGCAGAGGCGTCGATATTTCACGATTCGATCCGGCGCGGAGGAGTGAATCGCTGCGCTGCGAGCTGGGAGCCGTGGGTGACGCTCCCATCGCGATCGTCGTTGGTCGGGTTTCCGGGGAAAAAAATATCCGCCTTGCCATTCGTGCCTTCAACCGGATGCAGCAGTCTTGCCCGGAAATGATCGGCGTGGTCGTCGGCAATGGCCCGGCACTGGCCAAGCTCAAGCGGCAGCATACCGAAGTCCGATTTCCCGGTTATCAGACAGGCGACGAATTGGCCACCTATTATGCGTCTGCGGATATCATGCTTTTCCCCAGCGAGACGGAGACCTTCGGAAATGTACTCATCGAGGGGATGGCCAGCGGCCTCGCCACCTTGAGCTACGACTACGCCGCCGCTGCTTGGCATGGCACGAATCGCCAGAATCTCTTGAAAGTCACCAAGGGCGACGAAGCTGCATTCATGGATGCCACCGCAGCCCTGCTCGACCCGGCCACCCGGTCGCAGCTCGGAGCCGCCGCACGGCGCACGGCGGAAGGTCTCAGCTGGGCAGGCATCGTCGCGGAACTCGAAAAGATCTTCCACGAAGTCATCCAAGCCCACCACCGTGTCTCACCGTAAAGTCGCACTCGAAACTGACCAAATGCCGCCGGGCATCCCTTTCATCATCGGAAATGAAATGGCCGAGCGGTTTTCCTTTTACGGGATGAAGGCGATCCTCGTCGTTTTCATGGCGCAATACTTGCACCTGATGGATGGCAGCGGTGGCCGCGCACTGACGAATCCCCAAGCGGTAGAAAATTACCACCAGTTCAGTAGCTGGGTTTATTTCACGCCGCTATTCGGAGCACTTCTCGCGGATCTTTTGCTCGGGAAATACCGGACCATCCTTCTGCTCTCCATCGTCTATTGCATCGGTCATGCGGCGCTGGCGTGCATGGGTTCACTGGGCAGCTCGCCATCATGGTTGTTTGCCGGACTGCTGATGATCTGCATCGGTTCCGGCGGGATCAAGCCCTGTGTCTCCGCCCATGTCGGCGACCAATTCGGTAAGAAGAATCACCATCTGCTACCACGGATCTACAACTGGTTTTATTTTTCCATCAACTTCGGCTCGTTCTTCTCCACGCTGCTCACGCCGTGGCTGCTCCTGAAATACGGCCCACACTGGGCCTTCGGGATTCCCGGCGTCCTGATGGCCATTGCCACGGTTGTTTTTTGGCTCGGGCGGCACCGCTTCGTCCACATCCCGCCATCCGGCATATCATTTTTTAAGGAAGCCTTTTCCCGCGAAGGCATGATCGCCATCGGCAAGCTCATTCCGCTTTTCTCCTTCATCGCCGTCTTCTGGTCGCTCTTCGATCAGACCGGCTCATCATGGATCCTTCAAGCCGAGCAGATGAACCTCCACTTCATGGGCGTCACATGGCTGGAATCCCAGGTTCAGGCCGCGAACCCGATCCTTGTCCTTGTCTTCATCCCGCTCTTCACCTTCGTGATTTATCCGTGCATCGACCGATTTTTCCCGCTCACTCCTTTGCGGAAAATCGGCATCGGCCTGACCCTGATGACGGTGGCATTCGCCCTCATCACTCTCGTGCAAACTTGGATCGATGCCGGGCAGAGACCTTCCATCGCCTGGCAGCTACTCGGCTACGTCATCATCACCGCCTCGGAAATCCTAGTCGCCATCGTCGGGCTGGAATTCGCCTACACCCAAGCTCCCAAGGCGATGAAATCCAGCATCATGTCGCTATTTCTCCTCTCCGTCTGGGGCGGTAATCAATTCACCGCGCAGGTCAGCCATTTCATCGAAATCCCCTCCGCCGCGATCATCCAGTTCGACCAAGCTGTCGCAAAGCTTCCCGCCGATTGGAAGGACTCCCCGCGCACGATCATCCTTCCCGGCTTCGATCCCGCCACCACGGATGACGACTTCGTCGCCCGTTGCAGCAAGGGCAGTATGGAATCCGTAGAAATTCCCGGACGTCAGATTTTCTTAACAGCCGCCAGTCAGATCGAGGCGCAGTCTGCCGAGAAATTTCCCTCTCAAGAATCCGGCCAAGCACTGCTCCGCGACATCAAAGACCCGTGGGGAAATCCACTCAGCTACCAACTCATCGACTCATCACACGCCCGGATTTCCAGCGCCGGCCCCGATCAAAAAACCAAGACTCAATGGGACATCGGCATCACCCTCAAAAAAGTCTCCGGGGATCAGCCGTCTGCCGACGATACCTGGCTGGGCCGTCGTAAAGCTGCGCTGGGCATCCAGCAAAACCCCACCGTCTCTGGCTTCCAGCGCACCGAGTTTTCCGGTGGCCAGAGCCAGCTCGAAGGCGCCGCCTACTTCCGCTTTTTCACATGGCTCGTGCTGGGTACCACGCTCGTCTTCATCCCGTTTGCTTACTTCTATCGCCCACGAAATTACCTCCACGACTGAGGTTCCCCAGGACTTTCACACCATCATTCCGCGAGAAGAGTTCTCACCCATCTTGGCGCGCGGTCGTATCGAATGTAGGTGATGAGTTATTTTTTCGAGAAGTCCCGAATCTTGATGTTCCGGTAGTTCACCTTGTTGCCATGTTCTTGGAGTAGAATGTGGCCTTCGTTCAATTCGCCAAAAGCGTTCCATTTACTATATTTACTGGCGGCGACGGTATCGCGCCATGCTTGGGAACCGCGCTCGAACTCGACGGTTTTCACCCCGTTTAACCAGAAGGACACCCGCTTCCCTTCCGATAAAATACGTGCATGATTCCAGCAACCGACGGGATAAACGCGCTTGGTCTGCGGGGCGGTTATCATGTCGTAGAGCGAGCCGATGGTGCGGTTCCCGTCTTTGCCAAGCTTCGCATCTGGGTGGACGGCATCGTCCAAAATTTGAAATTCAGGACCGATGGCGGAGCCCGGCCCTTGGTTGATCTCGGGATCGACGAATATTTTGATCCCGCTATTCGCGCCCGCAGTGATCTTAAAATCTACACAGAGTTCGAACTCCGAGAACTTTTCCTGAGTGATGATGTCACCTGCGGCTACGGACTCCGCACCGCCCGACTCCGCCGTCATCAGCTCGCCACCAGCGATGCTCCATCCCTCTTTCGGGAATTCTGGACCACGGGCACTTCGCCAGCCCGACGTGGTTTTCCCGTCCCACAGCAGTTTCCAGCCAGCGGTGATTTCTTCATCCGTCAGCTTGTTTTCCTCGGGTGAAGCGACTTCTTGGATTCGTAAATTCCGCCATCTCACTTGAGCACCGTCGGAAGCTGGCTGCTTGATCTCATGGACCTGCAGGGCGATGAAGCCGGAGGCTGTCAGCGAGTCCTTGATCGATGCGCGGGCCGTGCCATTGAGGAATGTCTTCAGGGAATCACCGATGGCTTCCACTCGCACATGATTCCATTCTCCTTGCTTAAAAAGCTTGCTCCCTTGCTGCGTGAAGACCTCACCTTCGGGACTATCCTTCATCGGGAAAAGCCATCCTCTGCGTGCTTCATCGTAAATACCTGCGGACCACCAACGGTTTTTTTTCGGCTCTGGATCTATCTCGATTTGATAGCCATGCACACGGTTGGCAGGGATCTTGATTTTCTTTCCCTGCCAAACCAGCTCAGTCGGCGAGGAAAAGTGATGACTGCGGATCTGCACTCCCGAGTTCAGCCGAGGATCGACCTTGAATTCATATTCGAAAATGAAATTCCCATACTCACGTGCGGTGCAAAGAAAGGTGTTCGGAGTGCCCATGACGGAAGTCCCGACGAGGCTCCCGTCTTCCATCCGATAAGTCGCCTCACCACCGCGCTGGACCCAGCCGGTAAGATCTTTGCCATTCAGAAGATCCGTCCAGCCCTCGGCGGCACTGGCTGGACTGGATAAGGAGACGAGAAGAAGAGAAGCGTGTAAGAGATTCATAGAGGCGATTGATACGTTCATGTTTGAAGTGTCTTTCACCATGAGGAGTGGTGATATTTTGCCGAGGTGAATCAAGAACATACGTGGAACCCAGCCCGCTCATGTGACGATTTCGTAAGGTGACAATTCTGGTGGTCGCGGGCGGCTCTAGTGCCTAATAAGAGGCGAGCTATGGAAATTTTCCTCATTGATGCGATTGGCCCGTTTTTCCGGGGGTATGAAAAGAAGCGGGTGAATTGGTCAAAGATCCCCTTCGAGCATTGGATGGGAGCAGATGAAGATCAGTGGGCGCAGGTGGCGGCGGATTTACGGAAATTCGCGGGCGAGGTATCAGCGCAGGGCTACAATGCCGTGACTCTCGATGACCTAGCGCACTTGGCTCCGCACCCGCTGCATGAGCCGGAGGTCGCCCAGCAAATCGCGGTTTTTAGGAAGCAATTTACAAAGTTGTTTGATCTTCTCCAAGCCGAGTTCGGGCTAAAAATCTATTTAACGACGGATGTTTTACCGATGACTCCAGCGGTGGCGGCGGGGCTTGGCACTCAGACGAAAGTGCTGGAGAAATACTATCAAGAGTTGGTTTGTGGGGTTTTGGATGATTTTCCGCAGCTCGCAGGCTTGGTTTTAAGGATCGGCGAGAGTGATGGAAATGATGTGAGCGACCCGATCCGCACTCAACTCCACCTGAGAAGCGCGGCGGAGACGAATCGGCTGCTGCATCTGCTGGTGCCGGAATTCGAGAAGAGAGGGCGGAATTTGATTCTTCGCACATGGACCGTGGGGGCGCACCGAGTGGGAGACTTGATCTGGCATCGAGGAACCTTGATGGAGACGCTCAAAGGAGTGGATTCACCGCATTTCATCGTCTCGATGAAGCATGGCGAAAGCGATTTTTTCCGATACCTACCGCTCAATCGTGCGTTTTTCCGCGTGCGGCAGAAGAAGATCATCGAGATGCAGGCACGGCGGGAATACGAGGGGGCGGGCGAGTATCCATCGTTCATCGGGCGTGACTGCGAGCGATTTTCCCGAGAGCTGGCGACGGCTGAAAACGTGGTGGGCATGTCAGTCTGGTGTCAGACGGGAGGGTGGCATCGGTTCCGGCGGCTGGCGTATTTAGAAGCGGGAAATCGAGATATCTGGATACGGCTGAATACGGCGGTGGCCATCGGTATTTTCAAGGATGGGAAATCGGTGGAGGTCGTCATCGAGGACATGGTGGGAGTGGAGCGGGCACCTGCAGTGCTGGAGCTTTTACGGGATGCGGATCTGCTTATTCACGAGTTGCTCTACATTGAGGAGTTTGCCCGGCAGAAGTTGTTTTTCCGGCGGGTGCGAGTGCCACCGATCCTGCACATGTATTGGGATTCCATTTTCATCAATCACGGGGTGCGGAAAATGGTCTCGCATTTTGTGACCGATCCAGAGCGCGCGCTGCGGGCGGGAGAAGCGGCGGCAGAGTTGTTTCCAAGAATGATCGAACTGGCGCGTGATGCGGAGTTGCCGGTGGATGACATTGAGCACATGCGAGATGCCTTCACCATGATTCTGCTCGCGCGACGCTATTATTTCCTGCCCTTCGATGACTTGATGGCGGAGCAAATCCGTGTCGCGAAGAAACGCTACAAGCAACGCTGGCCGAAGGAAAATCGGCAACGCTACCGGGTGAAAGTCTCCTTCGAGCCGTTCCGCCTCAAGCGGCGGACGATTGCTTGGGCGGTCGGATTGATGGTTCGGAAAAAGCGGGGCTATCGGCTGTTCGATCATTTCTTCACCTTGAGCTTGCTCGGGTTCGCCTATCGGATGTTCCGGGCGCGCGATCCTCAGTCGATGCCGAAGTTCATGCGGGAATCCGCGATGGGGGTGGATGTGCTGTTTAAATGACCTCGAAAATCCAAGAACCTCGCGGTTGCCTCTTGTCGTGACTGCTGCATAATCCGCCACAGTTCAATCATGCTCACTCTGCTAAAAATCCGCAATCTCGCCCTCGTTGATGAGCTCGCGTGGGAACTCGGCGCGGGTCTCATCAGCGTCACCGGGGAAACTGGCGCGGGGAAATCTGTCATCGTGGGCGCGCTCAAGCTGGTCCTCGGCGAGCGGGCTGAGAAATCTCTGATCCGCACTGGCGAGGAAAGTTGCTCAGTCGAGGCAGTTTTCGAGCTCAAGGATCCAGCGGAAATTAATGCGGTCCTCGAAGATGGCGGACTGGATCCCTGCGACGACACGCAACTCATTATTCGCCGCGTCATCGGGCAAAGTGCGAACCGGCAATTCATCAACGACTCTCCCGTGACGATCGCTCTTTTGAAACGTCTCGGCGAGCATCTCGTGGATCTTCACGGCCCACACGATCATCAATCTCTGCTCTCCGTCGAGCGTCAGCTTTCCATGTTAGACGCCTACGCCGGAGCGGAAAACGCCGTTTCTCACTACCGTGAAACGTATCGCACTTGGCGTGCACAAACGGCCGAACTTGAAGAAATCCGCCATGCGGAAAATGCCAGCGAGCAAGAGCTGGATCTCCTGCGCTATCAGCTCCAAGAAATCGATGGAGCCAATCTCAAACCTGCGGACGAGCAGGATCTCGAAGATCGCTGGCGCCGTGCATCGAATGCCAGCCGACTGGTGGAAGCGGCTGCTGCGGCGACTGCGGCCTTGAATGGTGAAGACGGAATTCTCGAGCGCCTCACTGAAGTCCAGCGACTGGTCCGAGATCTTGAAAAGCTTGATCCTTCCATCCGAGATCGCACGGCTTCCCTAGAAACCGCTTGCCTCGAACTCCAAGACCTCGAAGGGAATCTCACCGATTACGCAGACGAGCTGGAAATCAATCCTGCCGAAGCCGCCACGCTCGAGGAACGCGTGAATTTACTGGAATCACTCAAACGGAAATACGGCCCCTCTCTCACCGATGTCATCGCCCGTCGTGATACCGCAGCCGCACGACTCGATAACATCGAGAATCGGAGCGAAAAAATCGAAACTCTCGAACGCCAACTTGCCGCAATCCGTGCAGATTTAGACGCCAGCGGCAAGATCCTTACAACACTTCGCCGCAAGGCCGCGCCGAAACTTGCGAAAGAAATTTCCAATCAGCTCAAAGATCTCGGCTTCAAGCAGTCGTCCTTTGAAACCCCACTTAGAAATCTAACGGAACCCGGTTTGCAAGGTTTCGAGTCGATCGAGTTTCAATTCGGCCCGAACCCTGGCGAGCCACTTTTGCCACTCCGCCAGATCGCTTCCTCCGGCGAAATTAGCCGCGTGATGCTCGCCGTAAAATCGGCACTTGCCGACCAAGATGCCACGCCCTTGATGGTTTTCGATGAAATCGACGCCAATGTCGGTGGCGAGGTGGCGCATGCCGTCGGTCGTAAAATGGCAACACTTGGCACTCGCCATCAAGTCGTGGCGATCACCCATTTTCCGCAAGTCGCGGCGATTGCCACGCACCATTTCGTGGTTGAAAAAGAAGTCTCGGCAGGGCGCACCCGTTCCCGACTTTTCCCGGTGAGCGGAGAAAATCGCATCCAAGAACTTGTCCGCATGTTAGGTGGCGGCGGCGAGCAAGCCCGCGCCATGGCGGCCTCACTTCTTCATCCATGAAGCCGATTTTCAAAGCCGTCCCCGAGCCAGTTGATTCCACCTCGCTTGATTTGGCAGCTTCGCTCGGCTTGCCACTCAGCGGCAGCGGGATGCCCAAGCTCGTCATCGGACGTCGCGAATGGATCGGTCTTCCTAGCCTTGGCGTTTCTCCGCTCAATGCAAAAATGGACAGTGGTGCTCACAGCTCAAGCATTCATGCGGAAAATGTCACGCTTTCCGCAGACAAGACATCCGTCAGTTTCACCACGACGAATCATCACGGGACTAAAGTTTTCTGTGAAGCACTCGTGGCGAAAATAGGACGAGTTCGCAGCTCCACGGGGATGACCCGCAAGCGAATTTTCATCGAAACCACCGCCGTTTTACCCGGTGGTTTTCGTTGGAAAATTCTTCTGAGCCTCGCCAATCGGGCTGAAATGTTTTGTCCCGTCCTTCTAGGGCGGCGTGCGCTGGCCGGCTATTTTCTCATCGATCCACAGGGGACCCGGCTACTAGGATCTCGCAAGCAGTTAGAGGAATTAGAAATTACCCCGCCAGTCTCGGATCGAAGCTGAAGGGCCGGGGCTTCTTCGGTTTTAGCTCGCGCATTTCCGGTAAAAGTGGGTTCACGAGTAGAGAGTGCTCTTCTGGAATCACCACGCTTGGCAGCCGTAGTGCGAGCTTGCGTTGATCGCGCAGCCAACGCGTGCCAAACCGTTGGGCTTCCTGTGAAGAAGGCTGGAGCCGCCAGTTATTCGGCAATTTCGCCAGCGGTACATCCTCAATCCATGAATCAGAAATCTCTACTTCGATGACTACCCAACTCAACCGCAAAGCCTCTCTCGGCGCATGAACCAGAATTTCCAAAGCTGCGAGTGCGCGCGATTCTGCGAGGTAAACGCACGCCGTGCCCGGCGCATTCCAACGGCCACCATACCGCCGCGCACCTTCGCCATTGAGTGCGTCCGCAGCCCAGTGCTCCTGCACGATTCGATAGTAAAGCGGCATGAAATTTTAGGAAAAAACACCATGCTCTAGCCGACCCAGTAGGGCTTCCACTTCACGCGCCCCCACTTCTGTGTCCGCATAATTGAGTGGGGTTTCTCCATGAAATGCCATGGCTGGAGCGAGCAACCATGAGCGAGCACCCTCTAAACCGCCGAGAGCCGCCATGGCCTGTGACATCAACCGCGCATAACGCACCAGCCGATCCGATTCGGCGCGGTCAAGATGCCCCGAGATTTTCCGGCGATGCAATGTGGCGCGCGACATCCCAAGAAATCCAGCCAACTTTTCTTCTGTAATGCCGAGCATCTGACCCATGTGGTGAAATTCACCAATCGCAAGCCCGTCTCGCACCCGATTGACCATATAAACCGCTTCAGGCTCTCTTGCGACTGAGCTTTCTTCAGGTCGGATTCTATCCCAATAGCTTATTGGTTTTTGTTTCACGTGAAACAATTAAAAGCTTTTTGTGAATCACGCCAAGCATTTTCTTCGCATCCTCAAAAATTTCCCTCAGATCGATCCGAGAACTGATCATATGACCGCGCATGAAAATTTGTGGAATGCCTACAAGGTGAATTCGGTGATGATAGAGGTAGGATTCATGATTTCGAGTCCGTATGTTGTGCGTCATCGTTCAGAGCTTTTTGATTGGCTGCGATCGTGAGGTTTCCCAAAGCTTAAATAAAAAAATTGTAACCCAC
>JANORE010000305.1:0-1629 GCA_031415155.1 Akkermansiaceae bacterium
AACCGCAGATTCTCGTCCTAGAACCGACCCGCGAGCTTGCCCATCAAGTGGCCGAGCAATTTGAAAAATACGGCAAGCATACCGGCCTGAAAGTCGCACTCCTCTATGGCGGCGTCGGCGTGGGAACTCAGTCCGAGCAACTTGCCGCTGGAGCCGATATTGTCGTCGCTACGCCAGGTCGCCTGGTTGACCATTTCTACCGCACTACCATGCGGTTTGGAGAAGTGAAGGTGCTCATTCTCGACGAGGTGGATCGCATGCTCGACATGGGTTTCCTTCCGCAAGTGCGGAAAATCGTCAATCTCTGTCCATGGGAAGGCCGGCAAACGCTATTTTTCTCTGCCACCATGCCACCCGCGATTCAGACGTTTTCTCAATGGTGTCTGACCAATCCGCACAGCATCGAGATTGCACGCACTTCTATCCCCACGAGTGTCACTCACGCTTTCTACCCCGTTGCCATGGATCAGCGCGACGAGCTCTTACTCGCTCTGCTCAAGGAGACCGACTACCACTCCGTCATGATATTCACTCGGACGCGGAAAGAAGCGGACGAACTCACTTCGCTCATTAAATCGACAGGGCAGCCTAAAGTCGCCGCGATGCACTCAGACATCAACCAAGCGGACCGTATGAAAGCTCTCGCTGGCTTCAAAGCGGGCGATTTCGAAATTCTTGTCGCCACCGACGTCGCGGCTCGTGGCATCGACATTTCTGGCGTTTCCCACGTCATCAACTACCGCGTCCCTGAAAACGCTGAAGACTACGTTCATCGTATCGGGCGCACGGGCCGTGCCCAAGCGGAGGGTGACGCATTCACCATTCTCACTGCGGACGAACTCGACTACGCGAAGTCGGTGGAAATTTTCATCGATAAAACCATCGAACGCCGCAGGCTGGAAGGCTTCGATTACATTTATACCGCCTTGCTTGATGACTCACCGATCAAGCCTGTGCGCCGGAAAAAAGTCGGCGGTGGTGGCAAAAAGCGGCGATGATTTTTAAAGAGAGGGAGCATTGGTTTGCTTTCCAAGATCATCAGAAAATCTGAGCCGAGTTCATGGCTTTATTTTCGGCTGGAACAGGCATGATTCGTGCTCAAAGATGGAAGAATGATGACAGATTTATTGGGACGAGGCTTACGAGACCTTCGGATTTCCGTGACTGATCGTTGTAATTTTCGTTGCCGCTATTGCATGCCCGTGGAAGTTTTTGGTCCCGGATATTCCTTCATGCCGCGGGAAGAATTGCTAACGTTTGAAGAAATCGTGAGACTGGTCGAGGTTCTCATCCCGTTAGGAATCGAAAAAATCCGGCTCACAGGTGGCGAGCCATTGATGCGGCGCGGCTTGGAAGATCTCGTCGCGATGCTAGCCGCCATCCATGGCGTAAAAGACATCGCCATCACGACGAATGGAGTTCTGCTAGCTCATCATGCTGAAGCTCTCGCTCTGGCAGGTTTGAGCCGGGTAACCGTCAGCCTTGACGCGCTAAATCCGCAGATTTTTGCCACGATGAATGGCGTAGGAGCGAAGGTGGAGCGAGTGCTCGCTGGGATCAATTCTGCACAAACGTTTGGATTACCCGTGAAGGTGAATGCCGTGATCCAGCGTGGCGTCAATGAAAGCG
>JANORE010000306.1:0-3888 GCA_031415155.1 Akkermansiaceae bacterium
GCTTTTGCTGCTTAGAAACCGGTCTCGTTCGCTCGAAAAATGGCATCAACACCGCGCTGAACAATGCATTAGACACCGGCACGTCCGTCCTCGGATTCCTATTTCTCGGCTTCGGCCTGATGTTCGGGCCAGAAGTGATCAAGGGCTTTCTCGGTTTTCAAGATCTGGCCTTCAGCGGCTACGGTGGCGACCATCCGGTGTGGACGTTCTTCTTTTTCCAAGTCGTCTTCTGCGCCGTGACCCTGACGATCGCCAAGGGCGCGATGGCGGAGCGCACCAGCTACCGTGGCTATATGATTTTCTCGCTGATCGGTGGCTTACTGATTTATCCGATCCTCGGCCACTGGGTATGGGGCAGCGCTGGCGCAAGCTTCGGGTTTGCCGGGCAAAAAGGCTGGCTGGAAGCGATGGGTTTCCATGATTTCGCTGGCAGTACCGTGATCCACGCAATGGGTGGTGCCTTCGCCCTCGCGGGAATCATCGTCGTCGGGCCACGCTTCGGTCGTTTCAATAAAGATGGCTCGGCCAACACGATTCCTGGCCACAATATGCCGCTCATCGCGCTCGGCACGTTCATCCTCTGGTTCGGCTGGTTTGCCTTCAATGCGGGTTCCGCGCTTGCCGAAGGCCCGGCGATCGGACGCATCGCTACGAATAGTTTGGTGGCAGGCTGCTCCGGCCTGCTTTTCACCGTCCTCGTCTACCGTATGAAAAACGGTTGGACCGACGCGACAGCTTCCTTCAATGGCGCACTCGGTGGCCTCGTCGCCATCACCGCCAGCAGTGATCTCGTCACACCGGTTTCTGCCGTCTTCATCGGTGCACTCTCCAGTCTCATCACCGGATTACTGCCCAACTTGCTGGTGAAGCTGCGCCTCGATGATAGCGTAGACGCAGTTTCCGTTCACCTCGGCTGCGGAATTTTCGGCACGCTCTGCGTTTCTATTTTCAATCCTGCCGCGCCATTTTCGAACTTTGGGGTGCAATTTCTAGGGGTCTTCAGCGTGGCAGCCGTCGCCTTTGCCGCTAGCTTCGTCGTCTTTAAAATCATTGATCTCACCATCGGTCTCAAAGCTTCTGACGACGATCAGATCACCGGCCTCGACTTCGCCGAGCACTCGGCGAATGCCTACCCGAACTTCACGATCACCGAGAACATCACCCACGAAGACGAGGGCTGAAGACGGGAGAAAGGTGCAGAGTGGAAGCAAGAAATCGACATGATTCTTTGCTACAAAATACAAATCATCTGCTCTGTGGTAGTGAAGTTCCTAGAAGGACATCCGAGCGTCATCTTACTTCGCTTGTCTGTTGACCCTGGGAGATCTGTTATTTAGATTGCAAACATTCTCACCTATTTATGAAACCCTATCTCATTGTCACTGCCGCCATATTTAGCACTAGTTCTTGGATCGTCGCTCAAACGCCGATGACCCCTTATGGAGTGCCGATCAATCTGGAACAGGCTCGAAAAATCGCGGCTTCAGCACAGGCCGAGGCGAAGAAAAATGAATGGGCCATCGTGGTTTCCATTGTAGACTCCGGTGGAAACTTGGTTTTGCTGGAGAGGATGGACAACACTCAGATCGGTAGTGTGGAGTTTTCTCAGGACAAGGCGAAATCTGCCGTCGCCTTCCGCCGCCCTACGAAATCGTATGAGGAAAAACTGGCCTTGGGTGGTGAAAATTTAAAGATTTTGGCAATTCGGGGCGCGGTGGCAGTGGAAGGTGGATTACCGATCATCATCGATGGAAAAATCGTCGGTGGCATCGGCATTTCCGGTGCTACCAGTGCCCAAGATGGCATCGCCGCGCAAGCTGGCCTCGCGGCATTGGGCGGAAAATAGCCATTTAGATCTACTTCCCCGGTGGTGGAGGGGATGCACTAGGCTCGACGCCATGTTTGCGCATGATTTCGGACATGGCATCGATGGTATATTGAATCGGGCGGAAATTCCCCGGACGAAACCCTTGGGCAATGAGCAGAGGAGTCCAGCCGTGATCGTTTTTTCGATTCCAACGCGCAATATCTGCGCCGTTCGCGTCAAGGAAGCGGATCAGTTCGGGAGCGCTTTTGTAGGCGGCGCAGTGCATCACGGTTTCACCGTTTTCGTCGGCGTGGTTAATGTCAGCCCCAAGTTCTAGCAGGAGCTTTGCGGCCGCGATCGAGTCTTGCTCGCTAGCAGGTTCTTCGCCAGGTGATGGTACTTCCATGCCGGTGGCGGCAAGCAAGGGGGTGCAATCGTCTGCATTCGGGATCTTGGGATCGGCCCCGAGCTCTAGCAGGAGCTTCATGAGGTCCATATCGCCAGTTTGACAAGCGAGGAGGAAGGGGGTGGCTCCCTTTTCATTGAGCCTACCTGCGCCGCTATTTCCCGAGGTCAGTTGAAGATTCACATGGGCACCGGCGGCGATGATTTTCCTAGTGAAGTCGAGGCTCACCACGCTGCCGGAGCCGCGCGGTGAAGGGATGCCATCGGGACCATCACCATTGACGGTCCGACGCACCCGGACAATGGCGTGGAGGGGGCTTAACCCAGAGCGTTGGTCGTTCGGATCCGCTCCTGTGGTGAGGAGCTCGAGAGCAAGTTCGAGGTGGCCGTTTTCCACGGCGAGCAGCAGCGCGGAGGTGTGGGGGCGGATGAGCTTGGGCCCTTTTTTTGAGGGCGATCGCACGCTGTTTCCGTCGATGCCTGCGGCGATAAGCTGTCGCACAATATCTCGGTGGCCTGCACGGACGGCGAAGAAAAAAGCATCGAATCCAGAGTCGAGCTGAGGGGTGGGGGCGGCCTTGGCGGCGAGCAATACTTGGACCGCTTCAGAATTGCCCAAGGCAGCGGCCCACATCAGGGGAGTCTGATCGTTGCGGCCCTTAATATTAGGGTCGGCACCCGCGTCTAACAGGGCTCGAATGCAGTTGGCATTTCCCGTGCGGGTGGCCGCGAATAAGATCGGCTCGGCGGAGGGTGGGGTGACTGAGGCCCCTGCTTTGAGTAAAAGTGCGCTCATCTCTGCATTGCCATTGCGGCAGGCGAGCGCAAGCGGAGTGACGTGATAGCGATTGGCTTCGTCGGGTCGTGAGCCTTTTTCTAATAATGATTTTACGGCAGCAAGATCATTTCGCTCTGCGGCGTCCACCAGAGGGTATGAAGCGAAAACATGGGTCGTTAGAGCAAGCGCGACGATGAGGGCGGCGGGTTTCATCAAATGCCGAGTGGCTGGAAGAGATTGTCAATATGCCCGTTACTATCGCCGAAAGCGTCCAAGCGGACGCCGACTTTATCGAGCAGGCTAAGGTGTAAATTAGCGAGTGGTGTGGGCTTGTCATAACGCAGATGACGGCCTCCTTTCATGCCGCCAGCCGCGCCACCAGCGACGATGATGGGCAAGTTCGTATGATCATGGAGATTAGGATTTCCCATGCCGCTGCCGTAGAGAAGAAGTGAGTTGTCCAGTAGATTGCTGGCACCTTCAGGCGTGGCGCGAAGCTTTTCCAAAAACTCGGCGAAGAGGGAGACATGGAACCGATTGATGCGTGACATCCGCTCGATCTTGTCTGGATCGTTGCCATGGTGGGAAAGTGGGTGGTGAGGATCGGAGACTCCGATTTCTGGATAGGTGCGGTTGCTCGTTTCCCGAGCAAGCTGGAAAGTGGTGACACGGGTGATGTCTCCCCGAAACGCTAACCATTGGAGATCAAACATAAGCCGTGCATGGTCTGCATAGGAGCCGGGAACGCCGATGGGGCGCTCGACGTCCGATGGGGTATCTTTAGCACTTGCCTCTGCCATCTGGATACGGCGTTCGACATCGCGGACAGATTCAAGATATTCGTCCATTTTTGCGCGGTCAGATGCGCCGAGTTCACGCTTGAGGCTGGCAAGATCGC
>JANORE010000307.1:0-3050 GCA_031415155.1 Akkermansiaceae bacterium
GCACCGTCGGAGGTTTCACTCCCCAAGCTGATAAATCTAGGATTTCCATCGAACGCAACGGGAAGACCTACTCCGTCAGCCTCGTCGGTAACGCGCCTTCCATTCCCCTCTATCCCGGAGACATCATCACGGTCCCTAAAAATCCATTGGTCGATAAAATTGTCACAATCACCGGCCAAGTGAATAGGCCAGGCTCCGTCGCCTTTCCTCTAAGCGGAAATTTCACTCTCCTCAACTCCATCGCCAGTGCAGGCGGATTTTCTCCACTTGCCGATCGGAAGAAAATCACAGTTACCCGGACCGTCGATGGGAAAAATCAAGTTTTCAAAATTAATGCCACCAAAATCACCGATGGCAAAGAAAGAGACTTCGAACTTCTTCCTGGAGATTCTGTTTCCATCTCCGAGCGCTTTTTCTAAGCCACAATCTTCTTGAATCAACCTTTTTACCTATTTCCACTGTGTCTGCTTTCCCGAATCACTCTCCTGCATCCGATTTGAAAATCGTCGGTGCGGAGAACCCAAACTTCGAACTCGAAGGAAAAAAACAAAATTCGTTTTTCAATCGGAGGCGTATTTTTGGAGTCCTCTCTCGCTGGCCCTGGATCGTCCTCTGCATCATCATCAGCCTCCTTTACGGGTATTTTCAGGCATGGCGAGCGGTCGAACTTTATCAGGCGAACTCCTCACTCCTCGTCCGCGACTATAATATCAGCGTCATGGGAAATCTGGATGCCTCTGCGGAGTTCGATCTTCGTAGCGGCCAAGCCGTCGATACGGTCCGCTCTGGTTTGGATCGGTTTGAACTTTATGAAGCCATTGCCTCAGATCCACTGATTCGTGAGCGCCGCGACCTCCAACCGCCGCCCCCCTTAAATATTAGACAATTATGGGCATCTGATGCCGAGGGGAAACACCAGAAAATGGATCAACCTGCTCCACCCGCACCCGTCCTTGCGGAAATGATCAAGGGCTGGACCAGCACCAGCGTCCGCCTCAAGAGCCGTTTCATCGATATTAGCGTCAGTCATCCGATCCCTCAAGTCGCCGAGCTCATTGCCAATCGCGTCGTTCACCACTACATCATTCAACGCGAAAACCAAAAATCCTCTGGCGCTCAAAATGCGGTCGAATACCTCATCGGAGAAGCAGATCGAGTCAAAACCGAACTCCAAACCGCTGAAAATGTTCTCAACAGCTACGCCACTCCCTTGCAAGCCGAGCAAGGTCTCATCGCCGCAGAAAACCTCATCTCCAATCTTAAGGTTCGCTATAAATCCAAACATCCAAGAATGGAAGAAGCGCAACGTAGCCATGATCTGACCTACGCACGACTGAGTGATGCTCTCAAGCTGGCCATGGAAAATCCCTCGGACAAAGAATACTGGGCCCCGTATCGCGAGAAATTGAATGACTTCACGGATCCTGCTACTGTCGAGAAAGTGCGGCCCCTTCTCGTCGCCCGGAAATCCACCCTCGACAGTGAAATCCAATCTCAGAGCATCCTCTATAAAAGCTTACTATCGAACATTGAGACCAAGGAAATCACCTCAGAACGCACGGAAGCAGAAGTCGTCGCCCACGAAAAGGCCCGTCTTCCTGAAAATCCATCATCTCCCGATAAAAAGAAAATCATTCTCAACGCCGCGATGGGTGGAGCCGTAGCAGGTCTTCTACTCGCTTTGATTTTCCAGTTTTTCGACAATAAAATTCAGCACGTCGGCGAAATCGAAGAAGAGTTCAATCGCTCGGTTCTCTCAGCCATCGCCTCTCTGGAAGACAAAAAGCAACTCCGCGAGATCTGTGCTGCCATCACCGACCTTCCTCCTTGTTTAGCAAAGTTAAGGCCAGAACTCATCGCCACCAACTGGGGAGGAAAAACTCATCATACCGAAATGTTTCGGGTTCTCCGCGCCTCCATCTCACTTCTCGGAAATCCAGCTGAACGAAAAATCACTCTCATTTCCTCCTCCCTCCCCAACGAGGGGAAAACCTTCGTTGCCAGTAATCTCGCTCTCGCCTTCGCCAATCAAGGCACCAAAACGTTGCTGATCGACTTCGACCTTCGCAAAGCCTCTGTCCATCAGGTTTTTGGCGAAAAACGTACGGATCATAAGGGCACCGTCGACCTTCTCAATCAAACGGCCACTCTCGCCGAGGTCGTTCACACCTACGAGAGCATCGATAATTTTTCCGTGGTTTTCGCAGGAGAAAAAGCTCCCAATCCAGGCGAACTGTTGGAACCCATGCGCCTCAAGGAGTTGCTAGATCGACTCTCTGCCGAGTTCGATCACATCGTCATTGATACACCACCACTTCTCGCCGTTCCTGATACACGTGTCATCATTCCCCTAGCCAATAATATCGCACTCGTGGCTCGTGCGAACCAAACACCTCGCCGCGCTCTCAAAACAGCCATTTCACTCATCGAGAAATCTGGCCATAGTCCATCTGGATTCATTCTCAACGACTACTCGGCGAAACGTTACAAACTTCTCGATAAATATGGTTATGGCTCTGGTTATGGTTACGGCTATGGATCTTACAAATCCTACGGCACCTATGGCTATGACGATAAGGATTGAAGCGAGCAACATTGATCATCGTCATTTATCCAAGAATCAACCTCCTTCGCTCCACCCTCTCTGCCATCATTTTAAGGTAAACACTATCCCGTGACATTCGTCACACCACATCTCCCCTTGGTAAGCTCCCAAAGTCTTATTTCCCTGTGAAATAAACGACCAAGGGCGGCAGCGTCCCGAGTTCATTTTCTTGTATGCCTCAGCCTTCAGCCTCAGAAATCTCCACATCATCCGTCGGTCGGGATCTTGGCGATGTTTCCGAAAATCACGGTGAACATCAGAGTCATTAGGATCGGTTGAATGATGAACCAAATCGGGCCGAGGATCGTTTGTTTATAAACCGAGACGAAGTCCCGACGCACGAAAAGCCAGAGCAAGTCACGGTAGCGCCAGACATCGTCCAACTGGAGATCCCACCATTTCGTGCGGGGGCCGATGACAAGATCCCAATCTTCTGCGGATGATG
>JANORE010000308.1:0-6105 GCA_031415155.1 Akkermansiaceae bacterium
CTGTGATGCATTGTCGGCTAAAGCCGAAGCGCAATGCATTCAATTATCGCGTGTTCATGTTCTGCATTGATCTCGATGAGCTTCCTAAGTTGAATCAAAAACTATTGGGTTTCAGTCATAATCGCTTCAATCTATTTTCGATCAATGATGACGATCATGTGCATCTGGGGCAATCTGGCGGTATTCGTGGAAATTTATTGAGATGGCTAGCGGATCAAGGAGTTGACTGCCCAGATGATGCGAGAATTCATCTCGTCACATTCCCGCGTGTTTTGGGCTATGGCTTCAATCCGGTGTCATTCTACTATGTGAACACTAGTGATGGACGGTCGATTACTGCGGTAGCAGAAGTCGTGAATACTTTTCGTGAAATGAAGCTTTATGCAGTGCAAGATTTAGGAGCCGACGGTGTCTGGCATCGCCGAGTCGCGAAAAATTTTTATGTTTCACCGTTCTCCGATCCTGGTCTGGAGTTTGATTTCAAACTGGGAAATCCCACCGAAAAATGGCGGGTTCATATTGATAATTATGATGCAAATGAGTGTATTTTATTAAGTGCCGTGTATGGTGAACAACATGCACTTACCTCGTCGAGGTTGATTTGGTATACTTTCAAGTATCCATTGCTGTCGCTGAAAATTATCGGACTGATCCATTGGCATGCTCTTCTATTATGGATTCGGCGTGTGCCGTTTTTTCGTAAATCTGAGCGCCGTGAAGCGCAGCTTGATGTCATGCGGCCTCACTCCAGCTTGAATCAAAATTTGCCATGAATGCTTCGATAGAAATAAATGAAGAGCTGGTTCCGCATGAAGGCGTGGTCTATGCCACTCATGGATTTGCCGAAAAAATGGTGGTTCGCTTATTGCAGATGATGCCGCGTGGTGGTTTGCGGATGGAATATGCGGATGGTCGTGTTCGTCATTTCGGCAAGCCCGCTGCTGTCGTTACCGCGCGAGTTATATTACGAGATGATCAGGAGTTTTTCAAATGTTGTGCATTTTATGGGAATATCGGGATGGGCGAGGCATACACCGATGGTCTGTGGGATACCGATGACATAGCGGCGGTGATTTCTTGGTTTATCGACAACATGAATGCCCTACAAGGTTCTGATACTTCGTCCGGTGATCTGCCTGGGGTCAATCTGTTGAAAATAGTCAACTGGTTCCGTCATTTGAAGCGTGAAAATACAGTCGCGACGAGCCGCCGGAATATCGCGGAACACTATGATCTTGGTAACGAGTTTTATGGTTTATGGTTAGATCCCACGATGACGTATTCGAGCGCGAGATTTGATCGTGCAGACCAATCGTTAGAAGATGCTCAATCTGGAAAATACGAGGCTCTTTGCAAAAAATTAAAACTCAAACCGAGCGATCATGTTCTGGAAATCGGTTGTGGCTGGGGAGGATTCGCGGTTCATGCGGCGAAGAAATACGGCTGTCGGATCACGGGAGTTACGATTTCTGAAGCGCAAGCAGCTTATGCCCGAGCAAGGATTAACAAGGAAGGACTGGAAGAGAAAATTGAGATTCGTATTCAAGACTATCGGCAGATCACGGGTAAGTTTGACAAGATTGCTTCTATTGAAATGCTAGAAGCTGTCGGAGATAAGTATCATCATTCATTTTTTGCGAAATGTGCTGAAGTATTAACTCGGGAAGGATTACTGGGAGTGCAAATGATTACAGTTCCCGATTGTCGATACCGGAGTTTGAAAAAAGGAGTGGACTGGATTCAGCGTCATATTTTCCCTGGCTCGCTACTGTTGAGTGTTGGGCGGATTAACGAAGTTCTATCGGAAACGGGCGACTTATTCATGCACGATCTGGAAGACTTAGGCGCTGATTACGCACGCACGCTTTCAATGTGGTATGATAATTTTAACGGTGAGTTGAGTCAGGTCAGGGCTCTGCAATTTGATGAGCCATTCATTCGGACGTGGAATTATTATCTGAAATACTGTGAAGCAGGATTTACCATGCGGAATATCTCGGTGGTGCAGGCGATTTACACGAGACCTAACAATTCAGCGCTTCATCATCGTTTTGAGGAGGAACGAGGATGATGGCGGAAGAAGCGGCCATCATTCCGAAGGAATCCTGGTGGCGGCGTTGGTTCGTGAGACCAGTCATGAAACAATTGACGGCAGGGATGTCGCCACACCGTGTCTCTTGGACCATTTCATTAGGAATCGTCCTGGGAGTCTTCCCGATCTTGGGTTCTCCTACTCTTATCTGTCTTTTAATCGGCTGGATGTTCGGGCTTAATCAGCCGTTACTGCAAGTTTTCAAAGAGCTCGTTTATCCATTACATTTGGCTTTGATTCTTGTCTTTATTCGGATCGGAGAGCGTATCTATGGAGCACCTTTAACTCCATTTTCGATCCCACAGTTAGTGGCTAAATTCAAGGCTGATCCTATGCAGTTTATGAATGATTTCGGAATGACTGCACTGCATGGAATCAGTGCATGGTTACTGATGGCACCCATTGTGGCGATCATCATCAAGATTTCAGTGATGCCGATCGTGCAGAAACTATCTACGTCACGGACTGCGAGAAAGGAGACGAAGTCATGAACGGTTGGGCGACTCTTGCGTTAGGAACCGGGATGATGGCAATTATATTTTTCCTTGCGTGGGCATGGGCCGAAAAGTGTAAAAATTACTCACTCGTCGATGCGGTGTGGGCCTTTGGAATCGGGCTGATCAGTGGTTTATGGTTATTTTTAAAAGGGGATTCATCGCTCAAATGTTTCGTCGCGGCTGGGTTGGTGATGATATGGAGTTTGCGTCTAGGAATTCACTTGGAGCGAAGAATTCGCCGTGTGCATCCCATAGAAGATACGAGATATGCAAAGCTCCGTGAAGTATGGTCCGGCAGAGTGAGCTCAGCGTTCTTTTGGTTTTTTCAAGCGCAGGGAGTTTCAGTAATTTTGTTAGCATTACCTTTCCTTTTGATTGCTCTGGATGCGAATCGGGCTTGGAGTTTTTGGGAATCCTTAGGTTTGGTAGTCACTCTCATCGGGATTTTTGGCGAATCTCTGGCCGACTTCCAGATGTCAGATTTCAAATCAAAAAATCGAGACTCCGCTTCAGTTTGCCAAGAGGGATTATGGCGTTACTCACGACATCCCAATTACTTTTTTGAGGCAGTGATTTGGATTGGATTTTATCTCTACGGCTGTGGCTCAGAATGGGGATGGACCATGATTCACGCCCCTGTGGCCATCATCTATCTACTACTCCGAGTCACCGGAATTCCACCGACGGAGGCTGCTGCTGTTTTACGAAAAGGCGATGCTTACCGACGTTATCAAGCGACGACGAGTCCGTTCATTCCATGGTTGCCGAAGAAGCATTAGTATCTATTTTTTCTATTCGATTATGATCAATACCAACCAAATTTTAGCTAAAGGAATTGTGCCAGATGCCATCATCCGGCTGGGAATCCGCAGTCGCCTGGCGGGAACTTTAGCACCCTTCGAAAAACTCAACTGCGAGCAACGCCAAGCTAAATTGATGCAACATTTGGCTGAGCTAAAGGCGAGCCCAGTTGCGATTGCGACCGACGAGGCAAACGAGCAGCACTACGAGTTACCCACTCGATTTTTTGAAAAAGTGCTAGGTAAACACATGAAGTACAGCTCCGGCTACTGGGAAGAGGGAGTGACAAGTATTGATGAGTCTGAGGCGAAAATGTTAGAAATAACATGTAAGCGTGCCGATCTGATCGATGGCCAGCGTATTCTCGAACTCGGATGCGGCTGGGGATCACTTACCTTATGGATGGCGGAGCACTATCCGAATGCGAAGATCACGGTCGTTTCAAACTCGAAGACGCAAAAGGCTCACATTGATTCGCAGCTTGTAGCGCGCGGGCTGACCAACGTGGAAGTGAGAACGGCGAACATGATTCATTATGAGGGAGAAGGGGATGGTATATTCGATCGTGTGGTCTCGGTGGAAATGTTCGAACACATGAAAAACTACGAAATTCTGATGAGTCGAGTGGCTCGTTGGCTCAAGCCCGGTGGCGCGTTGTTTGTACATATCTTTACGCATCGCGAATATGCTTATCATTATGAGGCCGAAAATGATGATGATTGGATGGCTCGATACTTTTTTACTGGCGGGCAGATGCCGTCAGATGACCTGCTATTATATTTTCAGAATGATCTTAAAATCGAAGATCATTGGCAGGTGAGTGGGCTCCATTATCAGAAAACTTCGGAAGCTTGGCTTTCTCGGATGGACGCCAATAAAGATGAGTTATACCGACTGATCGGTGAAACTTATGGGCTGGATCAGCAAATTCGGTGGTGGGTTTACTGGCGTGTATTTTTCATGGCCTGTGCTGAGTTGTGGGGCTATGGCCATGGCAACGAATGGATCGTATCGCACTATCGATTTCGTAAGAGTCATTGAGGAGGCCGACAAGTAGGGCCCAGCTAGCACCGCTCCGGAGACATTCCATGCAAGTCCCAGCCCGCCGCTGGAGCAGGCGGTGCGAACAAGGGCGGCACCAAATTTCAGGAAAGGACATGCAGATTCGGTTATTTTATATTTTTCCATGAGCCTCCCGGCGTCAAGTGAGCCAGCAGATGGCTTGATTTTAACAATCGACTTCCCAAAGAGTCATGGCATCTTTCTCCAACCTTCGAATTTCATTTCTCAGAACACTATGGCACTTTCTTGGCACCAAACGACAGCATTCTTCGCATCATGGGCTGTTTGGTCATGTTCTTCAGCGTGTGCACAGCAGGCCGATTTTAATGAAGTGGGCAAGCAAATGGCGATCAGATTACAGAACGTGCATTTCGCTCGACTGCCTTTTGATGAAGCACTGAGTCAAAGATTTCTAGATAGCTACCTAAAGGACTTAGATCCCCAGCATCTGTATTTTACCGAAGCGGATGTCGATGGATTCAAGGTGAAATTTGGTGACCAACTTCACACGTTACTGCTTCATGGCGACAGCATGTCAGCGGCCATCGAGATTTATCGAGTTTTTGAGAAGCGAGTTCACGAACGTGTCGCACTTACCGAAACTCTGCTTAAAGATTTTGAGTTTGATTTCTCTCTCAATGAATCGGTCATGTTCACGAGGAAAGATGTTCGATGGCCCCAAAACGATGCCGAAGCATCTGAAGTGTGGCGCTCACAGATTAAAGAAGTCGTGCTCGCAGAAACTCTCCGCCGTGAAATGCTGACTAAGCTTTCCAAGGAGCAAAATAAACCTGATCCAGGAAGCGCGGATCGAAGTCCAAAAGAGAAGGTTTCACTACGTTATAAGAGATTTTTAACCAGCGTGAAAGACGTGGATGATGAGGAAATTGCTAACTATTTTCTGAGTGCGGTTGCTGAATCTTACGATCCACATACCGACTACATGAGTGATCGCGAAATGAATCGTTTCAAAGACGCCATGAAAAACGAGCTTGTCGGAATCGGAGCACTTTTGGTGGGTGAAGAAGATGGGGCGACTAAGATTAAAGGGATCGTCGTGGGTGGCCCGGCGGACCGTGAAGGATCGCTCAAGCTTAATGATCGCTTGGTCGCGGTTGATACTTTGAACTCTGGAAATCCAGAAAACATGACTGACATCATGTTCATGAAAATCGACAAAGTGGTGGATTACATCAGAGGGAAAGAAGGCACACCCGTCGCATTAAAGGTCGAGCCCGCTGGTGCCGCACCTGGAGAGACTAAAATCATCGTCATTCAGCGAGGAAAAGTGGAAATGAAGGACGAGCAAGCGAGTGGCGAAGTGATTCAAATGAAAGCAGGCGACAAGGAAGTTCGCTTAGGAGTCATCATTCTTCCTTCTTTCTACGCCGACTTTGATGAGGGAACGGTTCGTTGCTCGGTCGATGTTGAAAAAATACTTAAGCGCTTAGTTGAAGAAAAAATCGATGGCCTCGCTCTTGATCTCAGAGGAGATGGCGGCGGTTCGCTAGAAGAAGTCCGGCGGATGACTGGGTTTTTTATCGAGCCGGGACCCGTCGTTCAGGTGAAAAACACATTGGGGCAAGTCAAAGTCAATCAATCGGACGATGAGAAGCCGATTTATACAGGACCGATGATCGTGATGACTGACAA
>JANORE010000309.1:0-3609 GCA_031415155.1 Akkermansiaceae bacterium
TCTCGCAACGATTCCGCAAGTGTCCCGCGAAATGAACGAACTCGACTGGGCGGAGTGATTTGATGGGATTTTTGCGAGACGTTTGCGGGACAGTGATGCGGATCTGGTTCGCAAACATCCCGCGAATTTCCCGCAAGTGGTTTCCTCAGGTTCATACCTAGGGACATGTGTGATGATTTATTTTCTTAGGATGCAGCTTGACCTCTGGAACACTGCCGAGCAGAGTTCCAGAGGTCAATAGTTTCGAAAGTCTCATGCACCAATAAGGAGTCGGCCATTGCTTACTTTGATAAGCACCTTTCGACGGCTGATTATTTTATCGCGGAGGATGGACCGAAGCAAGGGGTCTGGTTGGGGAACTTGGCAGGGATGATCGGCATGGATGGGGCCGGAATTACGAAGGCGGATTTTGAGAGATTCTTATCCGGGGATTTGTCCTCCATGGGCGTGGTGACGAATACGGGGATTTCTCATGAATCGTTAAAACGCGCTCGGGAAAGCTCGCTGCTTTACACGGAGTTTGCCTACACGGCTCCGAAGTCGTTTTCGGTGGCGGCAGCTCTTGATGAACGACTGAAACCAGAGCTGATGGCGGCGGTTTCTG
This sequence comes from Akkermansiaceae bacterium, assembly GCA_031415155.1. Lineage (GTDB taxonomy): Bacteria > Verrucomicrobiota > Verrucomicrobiia > Verrucomicrobiales > Akkermansiaceae > Luteolibacter. The sequence continues at coordinate 605 of JANORE010000309.1, forward strand.
ACGAACTGCGTTGGTTTGAAAACGCGGTTTCCGTCCGTGATCGACGCGGCGATTTGGCAGCGACCAATCAGACGGTTCACACCGGCAATTTGATCGCCGCGCTTTTCCAACACGAAACCAGCCGCACCAATGATCCGAACATGCACGTGCATTGCCTCGTCGGAAACATGAGCTACGACGTCCGCCGTAAGGAGCTGCTCGCGCTGCATTTCGGCGACATGCTGGAACTCCGCAAGACTCTCGACGCGCGGATTCACAATAATCTGGCGGCAAGAGCTGCTGCGATTGGTTATCATGTGGAGGTCGCGGCAAATGGCTTTGGCCTGCGCGAAGTGCCTGGCGAGGCGGTCGAGATTTTCTCGGTCCGTCATCGGCAGGTGGCGATTTCAAAACAACTTCTTCAAGAAGGCTACAAGCCGGAGCAGCTCACGGCCGTCATCGAAAAGCTCCGTAAAAGCGGCCAATCACGGCAGATGGAAAGCTACAGCGCGATGAAACTTCATCTCGGAAATCCCTTGGGTTCACCGCTGTCGGAATTGATCGCCGATCAAACCGCCGTCCTGCTCACGCGGCCACCAAAAGAGGAAATCACCGCCGACGATCTGCGCCAAAACACGCTGAACAAACTCCAGCAGGAAGGTGTCACCGTGGAAATCCCCTCCCCTGCAGCTCGGCCTGTGGATTTGAAAACTGATCTCAAAGCGGTGATCGACCAGGCGCTGGAACACGCGTTCCAATTTGAAAGTGTGATTCGCCTAGATGAGCTGATCGGTGAAGCGGCACGCCTCGCTCCTGGGGCGATTTCGAATCGAGAAATCGCCGCTCGTTTAATCTCTGACGAACGCATCATTGTCGGGCGGATGGCCATTGAAGGCCGCGAAAATGGCGTCGATTTGGTGACGACTGCGGCTTTGACTAAACAGGAAATTGACCTGCTCTGTGACGTGAAAGCAGGGATGGGAAATCGCTCCGCTTTGGTGGAGGGAAATTTTTATCAAATGCCAAAAGAGCTGGCAGCGACTCCGCAGCGGATCGCGGAAATCATCGCCTCGGCAGCAACTCGCGGCGAGGAACTCCAGCCGCAACAAGTCGCCACTTGGCTCGATCAATTCGCGGGGATACATGCATACTTTACCACTTCGAAGGATCAATTTCTGAACATTCGCGGTGGAGCGGGAGTAGGGAAAACGTTCTGTCTCGAAATGTTAGTCGCTGATTCATTGACGGCGGGACGGAAGGTGATTCTGGCCGCTCCCTATGGCGAACAGAGCCGGGTGACGATGCGCGGGGAAGCCGCAAGGTTGTTAGGAATTGGCAAGCCAGCGGTGGCGGACGCTTTTGAAAATGCAAACACCGTGGCGCATTTCCTGACCAAGGCAAAAGTCCATGACGAGTTCCGCGCTTCGCTGCGTGGCGCGGATATCTTTGTCGATGAAGCGGGATTGCTGGACACACCGACCGCTGCGAACTTGATCCGACTGGCGCGCGCGTCTGGAGCGAGGGTCATTTTCCAAGGCGATACCGAACAAAAACTCGCCGTCGGGCGTGGCGCTCCGCTCGTGGCTTTGCAAGAACGGCTGAAGTTAGGAATGCACGTCGAGCGAGCTTCGATCACTCGGCGGCAGTTGAAAACGGAGGATAAAAATCTGGCACGGGATTTGTCCTCCGGCGATCCGGGGAAATTTTCCGCTGCGTTGGATCGCTTCATCGAGCGCGGCGACTTGAAGGAAATTTCACCCGAAGACGCGATTACTTTGGCAGCAGAAAGAATCGTTCAGGCACGGGAATTGACTCAGGATTTGCTAGCGTTTTCCTCGGTCCACCGAATTGGCGATGGGATTTCACAGGAAATCCACCAAAGCAGCTTACGCAAAAATCCCGATCTGAAATGCGCCGCCATCGACCTACTCAAACCGCTCAACCTCGCTCCGGCGGAGCTGCTTTCCTCGCAATCCTACTTCGTAGGTCAAACCGTCGCCTACCGCCATCAGGAGAAAATCCGCACGGCGGTCGTCGCCAGCATCGAGAACGGCACCGTGAAAATCCAAACCGGTTCCATGAAATCCAAGCTGAATCTTTCCCGCGTCACCGAGATTTACGAAAAGAAAACCCTCCAACGCGGCATCGGCGCGTTCCTCGCCGCCACCGAAAAAATTCAGCAAGGCAAAGAAACCTTTGAGAGAAATTCCCGCCATCGCATCACGAAGATTGTGGGGGAATTCATCACCTTCGACACCGGATTGAAACTCGCAAAAACCGATGGTCGCCTGCGCCAAGGTGACGTTCTCACGGTCGATAAAGCGCAAGGAGCCAAAGGCAAACACGTCTTGTGGATAGAAGACAATCGCTCCCTCGTCGCAATGGGCAACAAACGCGACGCTCACGTCGGCTTCACCCGCCACGTCGAAAAACTCGAAGTTATGGTCGAGTCGATTGAGCTTTTCCGCGAAACCGCCAACCGCGAACGGGAGAAATTTTCCGCCCTCGGCCTGATGGAAAAAGCCACTGGCACAATCTGGAAACCCATCGAAACCCGCGCCCAAAAACTCCCGCCTCCCCTACCCTCTTCAATTCGGAAAAGCCACGGAATGCACCGCCAAGTCCCCCACCCCACCCAAGCGATCCGCTGGGCCATCAGCCAATTTCATAAAATCCGATCTTCCAAACGCCTCAATCCCTCTCTTCGCCAAAAAATATGAATGCCGATCCTATCAGAAACTTTTCTCCCGAAGACCCCGCGCCTTGCCTGCGGCTAAAACTCGACGATCAAAGCCAAGTAGTTTTCCCCTACTACCTTATGGGTGAAACCACCCTCGATCCCTCCGGCCAGCTCCTCATCTGCCACTTCGGCAACTCAGTCATCCAAATCGAAGGCAAACACCTCCAAGACCTGCTCCTCTCCCTCCAATACCACCGTTGCGAATTCCTCCAACCCGGTTCTTTCCCCAAAGAATCCAAAAACCTCCTCAAGATCCAACAAATCTCCCTCGTTCAAGTAAAAGATG
>JANORE010000310.1:0-6870 GCA_031415155.1 Akkermansiaceae bacterium
GTAAGTCTCTATCTCGTAATGCTGACTTTCGGCGGGGTGAAGGTGAAATCGTGCGATGGATCGATCTCCCCGAGTTTTTTCAAGCCGTGGAAAGTGGCAATGTCGATCCTAGTGCATTCGAGGAAATGCGAGTCCATTTCCACATCCCACTGGATGCGGAACCTGCCGCTCCGCTGCGCTCGACTCGTGAAGAAACCCGCGAAGTGCTGAACTGGAGAAAAGATCACCCCGCCGAATGTCAGCATTACGAGATTGAGACTTACACTTGGGCGGTCATGCCGGATGGCTTGCAACGCCCCGTCGAAGAACAAATCGCCGGGGAATATGCCTGGGTTCTCGGAAATTCTTAGTTCCATTTTAATGCTCAATGTTCGGAGCGATTCAGTTATTTAAGAAAAACTAAACAAATTCTTCCACTTCTGCCGTCTTTCATCCGTTGACCGACCGCTCCAAAAAGCTCCGCCCTGGCAAAACGGGACGCAAACCCAGCGGTCAGCAGGACCATCCTGGTTAGACATTGCGCCAGAGCAAAGCCCCCGATTTCACCCTAACAATCGCGCTCGATACTTGCCTGCAATGCGGCGGCGACCTCATGGCCTCGATCCGGTCTGCCTTCACCAGCAACCCCGTCAGTTTTAGCACCTGAATAGTTACCAAAAAACTCAGTATTTCAGGGGGCGACTTATCGGTGATTGGGTGAATTGGAAATTGTTCCAAAAATAGTAATAAAACTTCTTGATTCATCGAGATTGCTCTTCGATGGTGCACGCCTCCCCCGTTCTGATGTAGCTAGAATATCCGGGGGGAGAATACTGGTGGCGCGGAACGGGGGGGGTTATTTCCCAAGCAGGAACTAAAGAAGATTTTATGCCAAATCGGATATTATCATTTCTTGTGAGTTTTTTAATTGTCGTTCCCAGATAAAACGCCGGAAGAGCACTTTCACCGCCGCAGTCAGTGGCACCGCGAGTAACGCGCCGACGAAGCCGCCAAGAACGAGCGACCAAAACAGCATCGAGAAAATCACGGTGAGTGGATGCAGGCCCACGGAATCTCCGACGATTTTAGGGGCGGTTATCAATGAGTTGATCTGCTGCACCACAAGGAAAATCCCCACAACACATCCCATGTAGGCTCCAGGACTCAGCCCCCAAGGATGAGTGCCTTGGGAATGCAGATAAGCGATGATACAGGCGGGTATTAGACAAATGATATTGCCAATATAAGGGATCACCCCAAGCAGCGCCATCATGATACCGAGCAGAAATCCATACGGCAGGCCGAAGAAGGTCAGCGCGATACCGACGAGTAATCCATCAATCGCTGCGACGAGAACTTGTCCACGAAAGAATGAAACTAGGTAGCCATTGATTTCTTGAAGCGTATCTACCAGTGAAGTCTTAAATTTCGAGGCTTTCAGCGGCACGTAATCATGCCAATGAGTGCGGATGGATGCCGAGTCTTTGAGAAAAAAGAACAAATAGACCGGTACCATGATCATGCCGAGCAAGAGCCCCATGAATCCGAAGACTTTTGACGATCCTGCCGTCACCCAGCCACGTCCAGTTTTGAAAATGACATCCAAGTTTTCCGTCAAAATGCGTCCGCCACGAGTGTGGCTGAAATAGTCCAGCGATTCTGGGGCGACGGCATTTTTATCGACGAGGATTGGTTTCCCCTCGTCGTCAGTTTCTGTGAGAATCCAGCCAATCCATCCGCTTTGGTGCTTGTTCCGGAGTTTATGGAGTGACCGGGCCAAAGCAGGAGCCAGATTTTCCGCCCCATCGCCGCTGGATTGCGCGGCGGGGAGAAGTTCAGGTGGAATCGGTTCTTGGGTAGGTGTTTTTTGAGACTGGGCGATGGCTCTTTTTAGGGCACTTTGTCCGCGCTGGAGGCCTGGCAGCACCGTTGCCACCAATAACGTGGCTCCGATGAGAACGGTGACAAAAAGTGTGATCACTGACCATAAACGACTCATCCCGCGCTTTTCAAGGAGTCTCACGACTGGATCTAGCACGTAAGCAATAATTCCAGCGACGATCAATGGGATGAGGACTGGCTGGAGAAATCCGAAGATGTATCCGACCAGCCAGATCATGCCCACGAGTAGTGCCCCGAGAACTAAAATGGAAACTCCCGTGGCCGCGTTCCATAGAGTTTTTTGCTGAAAAGGAGTGGGGTAGCGCATGATGAGGATCGTCTTGCGCTGCTTTATGAACATTCCGGTGTGGCTTACCAATTACAAAACTCTCTGACTTTCGGAGCGGGAATTACCGATTTTTGCAGAATGCCGTTCGATCGTATTTTGCTCGCCCATTTCTCGGGGCTGATTCTTGATCGGCTCGTGGCTGACATCATTTTCGAAATTTCAAATGCGCGAGTCTGGAGGAACGACAAATTGGTATTGAAGGATTTCTCGCTCACACTTTTCCATGGTGAAAGCGTGGCCATTCTCGGGCCGAATGGCGCGGGAAAAAGTTCGTTTTTAAAACTACTCACAGGCGAGTTGCGCCCGGAAGCGGACGCCTCGTCGTGTTGCCGTTTATTCGGTGAAGATCTTTGGTCACTCGAAGAAATTCGGCACCGCATCGGCGTAGTGATGCCAGAAGAAGTCTCCCGCTTTCACCCGCTCGAGTTGGCATCCGATGCCGTTCTATCGTCATTGCGTGGTGCCTATGGACGAACTCGGGAAATGCGTTTTTCTCAATCCGAAAAGCATCGCGCACGGCTTTCCATGGAGTGGATGGGCGTGGAAAATCTAGCGGACCGGGTCTTCAGCTCATTCTCATCAGGCGAGCAGCGACGGATTCTCATCGCTCGTGCCTTGGTGCATGAGCCGGAAGTGCTTGTGCTCGATGAGCCGTCCACCGCTCTCGACTTTGCTGCCGCATTACAACTCACCAGCACGATGCGGTCGTTACTCAACAAGGGCCGTGATCTCATCTTGGTCACTCATCATCCGGGTGAAATCCCACCCGAAATCCACCGCGTCATTTTACTGCGAGAAGGCCGGGTTTTCGCCGACGGTCACAAGCAGGAAATCCTCACCTCTGCTCGCCTAAGTGAACTCTATCAGGTCAATCTACACGTCAATTGGTCTCACGGCTGGTGTGAGGTAAAGCCTAAGCAATGAGCGCTTCAAACTTGGATGTAGGCTTTTTTCGTTTCCACCGTCATTCGCAACTGCTTTTCTCTGGGCACAATCATGGACGAGAAAAAAACGCCGCAGGATCACCCACTCGCTAACATCTTGATCAATGTGATCATCCCGGTGTTGATCCTCAGCTATCTCAGCAAAGATCCAGATTTACAGGAGAAACTCGGGAAAGCCGTCAAGCCATGGCATATTGGTCCGCTCAAGGCGATGATCCTCGCTCTTGCTCTGCCACTTGGCTACGGCGTTTGGCATTTTATCAAGACTCGCAAAGGCAATTTTTTCTCTGCTCTCGGCCTGATCTCTGTCCTTCTTTCCGGTGGCCTGACGCTTTATCTCTGGAATAAAGACGGCACCGTGAAGCCAAATGCCGGAGTGCTTTTCGGCATGAAAGAGGCATTGATCCCTCTCGTGCTTGGAGTCGCCATTCTGACTTCGCATCGCTCAGCAAATCCACTCATCCGCATCTTTCTCTACAACGATTCCATTTTTGATATTCCAAAAATCGAAACCCGTGTGGCTGAGATGTCGGCACAAGTCGCTTATGACAAGGTTCTCCTCGGGGCAACTCGACTCTTCGCCGCCTCGTTTTTCCTCAGCTCCTTGATGAATCTGGGCCTTGCTCAATGGTTTTTCCATGGCTTCGACGCGACAGCCATCGATGCGTTAGAAACATTTAATAAGATCATCGCCAGAGTGACTGGCTGGGGCTTCGCGGTGATCGGCGTGCCGATTCTTATTTTCCTGTTCTTCACCTTACGCAGCTTGCTGAAAGGCTTGGAAAAACTAACAGGCCTGAAAAATGATGAACTGATGCTACCGCGCTAAATAAGAAAGCAGAGCAACTCCACCGAGCGACTCTGCTTTCCTGAAAGAACCATTTGTCCGCTCAGTCGACTAAATTATCAATCCGCTGGGCCAACTCGATGTCGAGCTCCGTCAGGCCACCCGCATCTTGAGTGGTGAGCTTTAACAAAACCTTGGTGTGTTTAATCGTGATGTCGGGATGGTGCTGCGCTTCTTCCGCGATCTCGGCCAGGTCGTTCACGAAGTCAATCGCATCCATAAATTCCTCAAACTCGATCGTTCGGGAAATTGCTTTTTTTTCGTAGTCCCACTCGGGGCATTTTTTCAATGCTGCGGAGAGATCATCATCTTCAAGAAGGTCAGACATAAGGTAAATCGGTGATACGTTCGGGCGAAGATTGCGGCGTGAGATTCATCATTGGCAAGCTCGTTTCTACGCTTCTTAAAAATCATTTTTCTCCATATTGCATCTCTCATCAATTTCACGTAATTCTGAGAGATGAAAAAAATCTTCACTGCACTTTTAATCGGGATTGCACTTTCCTCTTGTGTGCCATCCACCCCTCAAGCTCGCATCGAAAAATATCCTGAAAAATTCGCGGCTCTGAGCGACAAAGAACAAAGTCTGGTCCGGGATGGCGAGATTTCCCGAGGAATGTCAAAAGATGGCGTGCTGCTGGCGTGGGGAACGCCCGCACAGCGTTTCGAGGGCAACGAAAATTCGAGAAAAACAGAACGCTGGGACTACACGAAATCACGAGCCGTCCACACTTCATACTATTCCCTCGGCTATGGCTACGGCAGATACGGGCCATATAACGGTCGTGGTGGCTACTCAAGCTTCGGATTCTCAATCGGGCCGGATTTCGTCTATGTGCCGACCCACGCGGCGTCTGTCTGGTTCGACAAAAACCGCGTCAACTCTTGGGAACGCGCTCGCTGACTCATCGAAAAATTCCATCTGCTCAATCTGTCTTGGGTTCTCGAAGCGGACCCCAACACCCAGAAGTCTGACCTCGCGATGGCTTCCGCGTTTCCAAGTTTCTGCGAGAAGCTCTGAAACTCTGGAGCGCTCAAGGGCGTCCAAACCATCCAACAGATCACCAAGGATTTCGAGGTCGAGCCCACCCAACTCCGCGCGGATGAAGAATTCAGAAGAAACGGCTCATTTCCCTTTTCCTAATCACTCGGCACTTCTTTTTTCAAATATGCCCCAACGGTGTAACATGGAATCGCTCAATTGAATGTCCCGGAGGCGCATCATGGGATTGCCCAATCGAATACCCCAACGGGGAAACAAGCGATAACCTAGGGCATCGCCCTAGGTAGAAAAATCCCAAAGAATCCCAAGCCCTGAAAGGGCGAAATCTGGCGCGACCGAGTATATGCGCCATGCGGATCTCTTGTTTTAAAATGGAATTCCCTTGTCACGGTGTTTTGAGCCGTTAGGGCTATAGGGTGATTTCCGTAAATCGTCGCTTGCTTGCCCCCGTTTCAGCAGCTCTGAGGTTCAGCGGTCGGGACTGGCTTCGAGGTGGTATTTTACTGCGCCGCGCTGTTCCTCATGAAAAGCGAGGAGAGCTGGAATACCTTCTTTCCACGACAAAATATCGGTTTTTGACCCCCACGTCCTCAGTGCTGGCTCGGAATACCTTCTTTCCGGCGCTCGCTACCTTCTTTCCGGGCCTCTCTACCTTCGTTCCGGGCCACAGTTGCAGTGTTTGGGCCGGAATTCTCTTGCTGAGACCCTCCGCGCCTTTCCTCTGGTATATTGGAACGGCGAGTATGGGGAAATTCGCCCTTCTTCCGCGCCAGGATTCCCACTTTCTACCGCAAAATACCTTCTCTTTCCCGTGAAATACCTCTCAGAAATCCCATAATCATCTCATTACCAACAAAAAATAAAAATATGCCCAATACATTCTACTACCCGACCCGCGAGGGCGATCAGCTCACCTGGTTCACCAATCTCCAGACGAAGATCCCAGCCTACACTGCGGCACTCGAGATCGGGACCGGTCGCCAAATCAAGCTCAGCCTCACGCTGAACTGGCTGATCTGGACTTGGGGGACATTTCTCCCATCCCGCCGTCAAGATGCACCCGCAGCCGTTGCTTGGCGAAATCAACTCGCCACCGGCACCAGTGATGCGGCCACCAGCGTGGCTCCGCCAGCACCCGGCCCGGTGGGGACGGTCGCTGGAGTGCCGTATTTCGGGATGCTGACGTGGTTGTTTGAGGAAATTTCCCGCTGGAAGGCGGCGGAGGGATTTAATGACAACATCGGTCAGAGTCTCGCCATCGTCGGTGGTCATCAAGCCGCACCGGATTACTCCACGATCAGCCCGCTCATCACGGCGGTGGCCAGCGGCGGTGGGGTGAAAATCGCTTGGGGTTGGCAAGGATTTGGCGCGTTTCTCGATCTTTGTGAAATCTGCGTGGATCGCGGCGATGGCTCGGGTTTCCGCATGTTGACGTTTGATTCCACGCCCGGTTACGAAGACACCACACCGTATCCGGCCATCCCCATCAAGTGGACTTATAAGGCGATTTACCGGGTGAAAGATCACCAAGTCGGCCAATGGAGTCCGGAGGTATTCGTCATCGTCGGTAGCTAATCGAATCGGGTTGTAGCGGCTGGAACCCAGGAATCACAGGGAGATTCTCCGAAAATTCGATGGATCGAATTTTATTCTTGGCAGCCGCCCCGATCCACCGCTTGGTGATGACGTCCATTTCGATGGATGAGGACTTCAAAATTCTCACACCCAGCGGTCGGCATCGACCGCAACGATGCCGCCAAACCAGCCGAAAGGCCGGGGAGGCGGTGGCGCATGTCCAAGCCGCTGCCTCCGGGGAACGGCTAAAGGCCATCGCGGTCGTCTGTGTGCGACTTTTGAACTCCCCGTC
>JANORE010000311.1:0-4490 GCA_031415155.1 Akkermansiaceae bacterium
CACGGTGGCAAGGCAAACATTGTCTTCCTCGACGGCCATGTGGAATCAAGGAAGATCGCTGAGGTTCCTACAAACCCTGCCGATAAATTTTGGGATCCGCGCGCACAGTGAGAGGCCAGATACATCTCCGCGCCACAGCAGGTCTAACGGCCATGCTTGGCGTTACGGCATTTGCCAAAGACGCTGGGGTCTTCTATTCCACACTCTATGCCTACGATCCGGCCTACCGGATGACGCGGATCGAAGATTTTGGCAAGGAAGCACAGCAACGTCTCTTTGGAGATCTGAACGGAGATGGACGAGACGATGCCGTCGCGGTGTTTGAATCATCGGATACGGGGATGCAGATTAAAGTGGCCGTATCGGATGGTTCAAATTTCGTGAATCCGGGCACTTGGCTATCTTGGGCGGATGCTCAAGCCGAGGATAAGATCATGCTCAGCGACGTGACGGGCGATGGCAAAGATGATTTGGTCGCCTTCCGCAAGACCGAAGGATCCTGGTATGTGGCGGTCTCGGATGGAACGGGTTTTGCCGCGCCGGTGCTGTGGAACACTGGCAATGGAGTCGGTTCGGACTTCCAGTTTCTCGGCGATGTGGATGGCGATGGCAAGGCGGATGCGATCATCAGTTGGCGAAATTTCAACAATGGCGACTGGCGTGCCGGGCTGTCGAGTGGCTCCGGCTTCGGCGGCTTTTCGATCCTCAAACAAGGTTTCGGCACTGGTTCTGAGCAAACGCATTTCGTGGGAGATCTCAACAATGACCAGAAGGTGGATTTCATTTCCTATCAGAAGCCCACTGGCAACTGGGACATCTGCACCAATGATGGAACCGTCACACTCGGCATCGAACAGAACTTCGGCACCAACGCCGATTTTGCCGGTGTCTGTGACATGGATCAAAACGGCAGTTCGGACTTGGTGATCGTTGGGGCCGACAACATCAACTGGGTTCGTTACCTAAACAACAATCTCAACCTGCAGGAACCTCGACACCGCGCAATAGCCTCGTGTCGCAGCGACTGGCGCAAGTTCCATGCAGATTCAATGACTGCGCTCGCCAAAATGGATGGCAGCGGTAAAGGCCAGGTTTTCTGCGTTTACAACGGCGTCTGGCAGGCATTCCCGGCGAACCCTAACAGAGAGACCACAGTGGTCGGCGAAGCAGTGAACACTTGGGAAACATGGGCCAACCGCTTTCTGCCTTGGAAGCCAACCAGCAACTCCCGTGACGACTACGGGTATTACGACTCAGGTGATTCGGATGTGTGCGACGCGCAGATTCGTAAAATGCACGACTTCGGATTCAACTACATCACCTTGGACATCACCAACGGCAGTGTTCACTGGGTGGATCAGCGTGCCCAATCTTTCATCAGTCGCATCCGCTACTGGAACCAGAATCTCAAACCGGGACAGCACCCCATGAAATTCTGCATCGCTCTCGGGAATACTCGAAGCGTTGCCATCCCAGGGGCTACAGCGTTTTTCACGAAGCTGGATGAAGAGTCCTCCAGGGCATGGAACGAGTTCTACGCAGCCAATTTGGACATCGTTTATCAAATCGATGGCAAACCACTCCTCATCAATATGCTGGGGCCATCCGCCAATGGCATCTGGGAAACCATCAGCACATGGAATGGCCCACGACTGAATATCGACCGCATGACGCAGCGGGTCATGCTGGGAGGCTATGCGGGCAGTGATTTTGGGCGGGCCACTTACGGCTGGGTAGAGCCTAACAATAATGCAAATACCGATCCAAACCTCATGGTCGTCCAGCCGGGTTTTGGAAATGGTAATGTGTCTTTTCCCCACAATCAGGGAAGTCGCTACAAGAACCACTGGCTGCGCGTGCTCAAGGTCAATCCTTTTTCAGTGTTCACCATCAGTTGGAACGAGGGATGGGAAAATGCCCAAATCGAGCCGAATTACATGAACCGCACGGTGGTGGAAGCTGAATGGGGCGGAGGGGAAATTGCTGGAAAAGGCTACCCTGGCCTTACCCCGTGGACCGACGAACTCGGCCAACGCATGGACGACTACTACTACGTCATGACTCGACAATACATGAAGATATACCTCAGTGGTGACGTTTACGTAGGAACGGTGCTCAAGGCGGAAAATTCGCAGGATGTCTATCGAGCCACTCCGTCAGGTTTTGTCTATCAGGGCCTGATGCCGTCGCAGGCACCTTGCCTCATCGTTCCGGATGGCTTCATCGAAAACTTTTTAGGAAACATTGTTGAGGATGTGACGGCAGTCATCCCTCCCGTGCCCACGGCACTCGGACGATGGACCTTTGACAACACCGGTAGCGGTTCCCAAGCCGTGCGCCTGGCAAGTGCCTTGGCGTCTTCCGACGTGGCATCGGGCCTGTCGCTCTCCCCTTTGAGCGCGAATGCCTCGCATGACTTCGCAGGATTCAATGATCTGCCTAACAGCGTGAACGACGGCTATGGCTTCGGTGGCAACGCCGGCCAGCAGGTTCTTTTCCTACGTCGTGCGAACTACGATAACAACTCCCCGAGTCCCACGCCCCGTCCTGAGGGCAGAGCGACGACTTGGGGTCCAGCCAATGGCACAGGGATATCAACAAGTCTCGCGGGAGCACCTATGTCTTTCACCGTTTCCACGAATCCCTTCACCACCCTCACCGTCAACCGACTCTTGGTAAAGGGCACCGGGCAAGGCAGTGACTATTTCGCCCGCTTCCAAAGCGCGGGTGCGGCAGCCGGGCAGTCCACTCCTGCCGGGCTGTCTTCCATGATGATCTGGGTAAACAGTCCGGTGGTTATCGGGCCGAGTGAGACCCGCACCTTCACGGTAAATCTCGACAGCGCGGCTTTGAACTCCGCTCATATCATCAACACCGTCTCCCTTTTTGGCACTACGGCTCCTTTTGATCCCTATGCGGACTGGAGCACCAATACCCACCAACTCAGCGGTCTCGACGCAAGCTTCAGCACCGATGTGGACGCGGACGGAATTCCTAACGGCTTGGAATTTATTTTCGCCGGAGATCCCAAAATGTCAGACACGGAAAAATTGCCCACCATCGCCAAGGAAACGGACGCCTTGGTTTTCACCTTCCGCCGCACCACGTCCACTTCCTATCTTGATCCCTACGCGGAATATGGATCCGCTCTCCAGGGTTGGACCAAAGCGCACCATGGGACTGACGGAATCGTCATCTCGGAAAGAGCCAACGCGGCTGCCGCTGGAGTAGATCTAGTCGCTATCAGGATTCCTCTCAGTCTCGCGTCGGGCAGTCGAATGTTCGTCCGACTTGCTGTCACATCCACACCGCCCTGATCACCGCAGGGGCATTTCTTCAGACTAACTCTCCACCATGTTCCAGACTTTCATTGCCTTCGCATCTGTTCTCGCCGCGATCAGCGTCGCATCTGCCGTGCCCGTGTCCTTCGGGGCGGCCACTCCCCGCTGGCCGGACACCGGTGGCGATGATCTCAACCGTCGCGTCGGATTCCGCGTGGCTCTTCACGCACTACCCGCCGACGCCGTGCTGCGCCTCGCCACCTCCGGCCTCTACCGCGCCACGGTAGATGGCAAGTTCCTCGGCCACGGTCCGGCGCGTGCTGGTCACGGGCATTTCCGCATCGACGAATGGCCGCTAAAGGACTTCGCCGGAGATAGGAAGCAGGTGATCGGCATCGAAGTGGCGGCCAGCGCGGCACGCAGCTACTACATGGTCAAGCAGCCCGCTTTCCTCCAAGCGGAAATTGTTAGTGAAGGTAAAGTGCTGGCAAGCACCCAGGATTTCCAAGCCATCGACCTGCACCCGGCAGTGGTGCGCAAGGTGCCGCGCTACAGTTATCAGCGGACTTTCACCGAGGTCTTCCGCCCGGTCGAGAGCTGGCAGGCATGGCGGACGGAGGTGACCTGGAATGGCGCGGTGATGAAGCTCGCCGAAGTTTCTAAATCTCCGCTCGTCGAGCGTGGCGTGCCATATCCCGAGTTCACGATCGTCGAATCCAAGGTGATCGCCTCGGGCCGTTTCAAAGAACTCAAAAAGGTGCCCCAGCGCGCTTACTACGGTTTCCATCCCAAGGGCTTCGGCGACTTTCCAGATGCCGAACTCGAAGCACGTCCCGACCATCTCATGAGTTCGCTGAAAACCACCTCGCTGAAGGACGAAAATCACGGCGCGGCCATCGACCCGGGAACCTTTCACTTGCACGACTTCGGAGTCAATCTAACCGGATTCATCGGACTCAAATTGCACGCGGAAAAGCCCACCCGCCTGTTAGCCACCTTCGACGAACTGCGCAGCGGCCCGCTCGGCAGCGTCGATCCACACCGTGCGGGCTGCGTGAGTGCCATCCAAATCGACTTGCCCGCCGGAACCACCGAAATCGAAACCTTCGAGCCCTACACGATGCGTTACCTCCAGCTCCACGCCCTTGATGGCGCGGTCAAGGTCGAGCACAGCTTCCTCCGCGAGCTGGTCCACCCGCACTCGGACCG
>JANORE010000312.1:0-4689 GCA_031415155.1 Akkermansiaceae bacterium
CCCAGATCGACATCGAGGCGAGCTTCGTCACCCAAGAAGACATCATCCAATTGGTCGAGGGGCTTCTAGCTTCGATGTTCAAAGCCGGACTCAGCATCGATGTTCCGACTCATTTCCCACGAATGACTTATGCGGACGCCATGGATATTTACGGCTCGGACAAGCCCGACACCCGCTTCGAAATGAAGATCACCGATCTCGGCGATGTCTTTGCCGCGACTGAGTTTAAGATCTTCCGCAGCATCATTGACGGCGGTGGCGTGGTGCGTGCGATCAATGCCAAGGGCTTCGCGAGTATCACCACCGGCCAAATGAATCGTCTCAACGAGATCGCTGTCCAGGCCGGACTTCCTGTGAAAAACCTTGCGTTTATCAAGCTAGAAAACGGCGAGTATAAAAGCCCGCTTTGGAAAATTTTCACCGACTCAGAGAAAGCTGCCGTCACCGCCACGATGGATCTCACAGAAGGCGACATCGTATTTTTCGCCGCCGGTTCAGGCGAAAGTGTCAGCACCATTCTCGGCCGCGTCCGCAGCGAGTGCGCCGTGATGATGGAGCTGAACAAGGATTCCACAAAATTCAATTTCCTGTGGGTGATCGACTTCCCACTCCTCGCCCATGATGAGGAAACGGGCCACTGGGCCGCCGTTCACCATCCATTTACCCGCCCGCATCCTGAGGATTTAGAGCTGCTCGAAAAAGGCGATTACGCGAAAGTCCGCGCCGTCGCTTACGATGTCGTGCTCAATGGCTACGAACTCGGTGGCGGCTCGATCCGGATTCACGAGAAAGATCTTCAGGCGAAAATGTTCAGCGTGCTGGGAGTCAATGAGGAGGAACAGCAGATTAAGTTTGGTCACTTGCTCGACGCTTTCCGCTTCGGCGCACCACCCCACGGCGGACTCGCTCTCGGCCTCGATCGCATCGCCATGTTGGTCGCCGGAGAAGACAGCATCCGCGAGGTGATTGCCTTCCCGAAGAATAACAAAGGGGCAGATCTCATGGCTCAGAGCCCATGCCAGATCGAGCACAAACTCCTCAGAGAAGTCTACGTGCAGTCCACCTTCAAGGATCCAAAACTCGCCAAGGAAACGGTCTAGTCCGCCTTCTTTGCTTTTACAAATACACGCTCGGGCGATACCCGAATCGCCTCACTACATCTCTAAAATTATGTCTCAGACTCCCACGATCATCTACACCCAGACTGACGAAGCGCCCGCTCTCGCGACTTACTCTTTTTTGCCCATCGTCCAGGCATTTACCAAGCATTCCGGCATCGTCGTGGAGACTAGGGACATCTCACTTGCCGGACGCATCATCTCGAAATTTCCTGAAAATCTTACTCCTGAGCAGAAAATTCCCGACGCACTTGCCGAGCTGGGCGCCCTCGCCACCCAGCCCGAGGCCAATATCATCAAACTGCCAAACATCAGTGCCTCCGTGCCCCAGCTCGTGGAAGCCATCACCGAGCTGCAAGCAAAGGGCTATGACATCCCCCATTTCCCGGCGGAACCCAAGACCGACGCCGAAAAAGAAATCCGTGCTCGCTATGATAAAATCAAAGGCAGCGCCGTGAATCCCGTCCTTCGCGAGGGCAATTCCGACCGTCGTGCGCCCAAAGCCGTCAAGGAATATGCCCGCAAAAACCCGCATTCCATGGGCGCTTGGTCTGCCGATTCCAAGACCGTCGTCGGCACGATGGGTCAGCACGATTTCTACTCGAACGAAAAATCCGTCACCGTAGCCGAAGCGACTACCGTGAAAATCGAGTTCATCGCAGCCGATGGCACCACCTCCGTTCTCAAGGAGAAAACCGCGCTGCTCGCGGGTGAAATCATCGATGCCACCGTTCTCAGCAAAAAACATCTCGTCGCATTCTTCGAGCAACAAATCGCTCGGGCGAAAAGTGAGAACCTCCTGCTTTCACTCCACTTGAAAGCGACCATGATGAAGGTCTCTGATCCGATCATTTTCGGCCACGCCGTAGCAGTTTTCTTCAAGGATCTACTCACCAAACATGCCGCCACTTTCACCGAACTAGGCGTGGATCTACGGAACGGCTTCGGCGATCTCGAAAGCAAAATTCAGAACCTGCCTGCGGCGAAAAAAGCCGAAATTGAGGCTGACATCCTAGCCGCTTATGCGAGCGGCCCAGCTCTCGCGATGGTGAATTCCGACAAGGGCATCACCAATCTCCATGTCCCGAGCGATGTCATTGTCGATGCCTCCATGCCAGCGATGATTCGGTCCTCGGGGAAAATGTGGGATGCCCAAGGCAAGCTCCAAGATACGCTCGCGCTGATCCCAGACAGCAGCTACGCCGGACTCTACGAGGCGACGCTCGATTTTTGTAAAAAACACGGTGCCTTCGACCCGAAAACCATGGGCACCGTCCCCAACGTCGGCCTCATGGCGCAAGCCGCCGAGGAATATGGCTCACACGACAAAACCTTCGAGATCCCAGGAAATGGCAGCGTCCGTATCATCGACTCTAGCGGGCAAATTCTACTCGAACACGCCGTGGAAGCTGGCGACATCTGGCGTGCTTGCCAAGTCAAGGACGCGCCCATTCAAGACTGGGTGAAGCTCGCCGTGGGCCGTGCTCGCGCCACCATGACCCCCGCAGTTTTCTGGCTCGATAAAAGCCGTGCTCACGACGCACAAATCATCGCCAAGGTGAAAACCTACCTTGGAAATCACGATACCAGCGGCTTGGAAATCCAAATTCTCGCGCCAATTGCGGCGACTAATTTCACCCTCGCTCGATTAAAAGAGGGTAAGGACACCATCTCAGTGACCGGCAATGTGCTACGAGATTACCTCACCGATCTTTTCCCCATTCTCGAGCTCGGCACCAGCGCCAAGATGCTCTCCATCGTCCCCCTCATGAATGGTGGCGGACTCTTCGAGACGGGAGCTGGCGGTTCCGCACCGAAGCACGTCGAGCAGTTCACGCAGGAAAATTACCTACGCTGGGATTCACTCGGCGAGTTTCTCGCACTCGCAGTCTCCTTCGAACACCTCAGCGAAACGATGGGAAATCCGAAGGCCAAAGTCCTCGCCGACACGCTCGACGAAGCCACCGGTAAATTCCTGATCGAGGACAAATCCCCTGCTCGCAAAGTTCCAGGAATCGACAACCGTGGCAGCCATTTTTATCTGACACTCTATTGGGCACAGGCTCTCGCGGCACAAAATCATGACGCCGAGCTGCAATCCATTTTCAAACCCATCGCCACCGCATTGGCCAGCCACGAGGAGAAAATCGTTCAGGAACTACTCTCCGTCCAAGGTCGGCCCGTGAACATCGGCGGCTACTATCAGCCGGATGAAAAACTCGCGTCCGCCGCACTCCGGCCTAGCGCGACCTTCAACGACATCCTCGCATCCATTTAGCCACGTCGAGAATCTGGTATCGGGATACTCGTCGGACAGGCCGTAGAGGGATTGCACGACGAGAACTTTGAACATGAAGTGCGGCAGTATCGTTACGATTTTTTCACGACCTGAGGATCTTAACCCGAGGGCAAGTCACATTCTGGGTTGCGTGGCGAGTCCTCGTTGGTTCAAGCTTCGAGCATCACGAGGGTTCGCCAATGGTCCGCCATTTTTTAAAACTAACCGATGAATAAACCGACTGGAGAACCGTCCCAAATCGCGCAGGAGCCTCTCGGTTCCATCGCTTCGGGTAACTCCATGAATGATCCGGACGATGATCTCCCGTTGGTTTCACTGGCACAGCAAGGTGATACAGAAGCCTACGACATTCTAGTAACCCGGCACCGAGGGAGAATTTTCGCCATGATCCGTAATATGATTCATCAGGAGGCAGACGCAT
The DNA here is from genome assembly GCA_031415155.1 of Akkermansiaceae bacterium. GTDB lineage: Bacteria > Verrucomicrobiota > Verrucomicrobiia > Verrucomicrobiales > Akkermansiaceae > Luteolibacter. Next base: position 3,839 of record JANORE010000312.1, read on the forward strand.
GGGATCTCGCTCAAGAGGTCTTCATCAAGGCGTGGCGTGCCTTGCCACGGTTCGAGGCGAGAGCGAAGTTCTCCACTTGGCTTTACCGGATCGCTCACAACGTGGTCTATGATTGGGCGAGAAAACGGAAAATCGAGAGCGCTGGCGAACTGAACGACGAAATTTTCCTGCGTGAACGGATCGATTCCAGTTCCTCGACGACGCCATCCGGTGGCGAATCTCCGGATGACCTGATGTCCAATGGCGAGCTGCGAGTGAAGATCGAGAAGGCACTTGCCAAGCTTTCTCCAGAACACCGCGAAATCGTCATTTTAAAGGATGTCCAAGGACTCTCGTATAAGGAAATCGCCGAGGCGATGTCGATCACGATGGGCACGGTGATGAGTCGGTTATTTTACGCACGTCAGAAACTCCAAGCATTGTTAAAAGATGAATACGAAGCCCGATGAAGAAACTCTAGCTTTATGGCTAGATGATGAATTGGTGGGTCCAGATCTCGCCGGAGTTGAGGCGTGGGCGATGACCCAGCCAGCGCAAATCGCCGCCAGAGCCGAAATCCGCAGTTGGCGAAAAACGGTGGCGCAAGTGATTCCCGCATCTGAAGAGCCGCCGTATCCAGATTTTTTCAACAGCCGCGTTCTACAGGCGATTCGGACACAGCCGGTGATGGCAAGTCCGGTTGAGAAGAAGTCATTTTCTTGGAAAAATTTTCTTCTACCAGCGGCAGCTTGTGCGGGGATGCTGCTGACTTTCTGGGTGGGTAAAAATTCAAAAATGGCTTCTGAGCAAGATCTAGCGGTCATCCCACGAGCGATTCCGGTGGCGCTGGTGGCGAAGTTGATGATCAGTTC
>JANORE010000313.1:0-4083 GCA_031415155.1 Akkermansiaceae bacterium
ACCTCTTCCAGTGCATCGCGCCGATCCAGTAGAGAGAAAGAATGGAATATCTGAGCCGAGCGTAGCGGCTATTTCAAGCAGCTGTTTAAAATTTAATTTGGAATCAAACCAGCGATTTAATCCGAGAAGCGTCGCTGCGGCGTCGCTACTTCCACCGCCTAATCCTGCGCCGTGAGGAATGTTTTTCCTGAGTCTGATTTGACACTTTAAATCAACGTTAGCAACTGATTGATAAGCATTTTTCGCTTGAATCACGAGATTTCTATCATCGTGCGGAATGCTGGAATCACTGCATAAAAAAGCAAATTCAGCAGATTCACGGAACTCGAGTTCATCCGCGAGACCAGGCAGTTTCACCATGAGTGTATCGACTTCATGAAATCCATCTTCTCGTTTACCGAGGATGCGGAGTGATAGATTGAGCTTGGCTGGAGCTTGAAGAATGAAGGAGTTCATGAGAGAAAATTGCGAGAAATCAGGGCCATCATCCGGCCAGTTTTCCCAAGTTCTTGGCGGTAACTGTAGAATCTGGTGAGATCCGTGGCGGTATTTAAATGGCAGTCGATAAAGTTTCCAACATTTGCTTGAAATGCTTGTTTGCTGATTTCATCTGCAAAATCGACTTCATATTGCGGGGGACGAATGCATGGACTGAGGACGGCAGTGACATTCTCAGGACGAGTTCCATACTCGGTTGCCATGACTTGGAGTGCGGTGGCGAGGATGTTTCCCTCAGTGCCTTTTTTCCCGGAATGAAGGAGTCCGATTGCTCCGGTTTCACCGTCGGCTAGCCAAATGGCCCCACAATCAGCGGCATAAATGGAGAGAATGATTCCGGGCTGATTGGTGACCAGTCCATCGACTTGGGGCACCACAGGTAGGCCATCAGGGGCAATGATTTGCCGATGATTCGGCACGATCGCCACGGAGTTTCCATGCACCTGTTCCGCTCGCCACCACTCGGTATCTGGCCCGGCAAACTGGGTGACGAATTCCGCATGGTACGGTCGGAGCAACTTCATCGCCTCGTCGCGGTCGCCAGAAATGGTCAAGTCCGGCACTCGTTCGATCCAGCCCGCGCGGATGCCGGGAATGGCATTTAAGGAATCAAGAAAAGAATGCGTTTCCATGTCAGTGGCACAATATGAGATCTAAGAGACTCGCCAAGCGGGTTTATTTTCCAGATGAAATGATGATGTCATCGGCCAAAACAACGGTTGTGATTCCGGGTCGTGAGATCGGCAAGAGATTCTGCGGTCATCCCGAGTGCTGCGGCGAGAGCGATGCCGATTGCTGGTAGATTCGCAGGGTGATTGAGATTTTTCGCAAGCAAATGGCTGATGATTTCCCGGGGTGGCGTCATTTCTGGCGCGTCTGTTTCGAGTAAAATTCGATCACGGGGAAGCTGGCGGAATACATCGAGAACGGCAGATTTACGAGGATGCAGAAAGTAGCCAGAAAATGAAAAATAAGCACCCAGCGGAATCAACCGCCGGGCAATCTCAAGCGAGCCGCCGAACGAATGCATGAGAAATCGGCGGGGTGGGGGACTTTCCGGAAAAGTATCGAACAACGCATTCCAAGCCTTGAGACAATGAATGGTGATGGGCCGGTCCCATTCACGGGCGAGTCGAAGCTGTTCCATGAAAATGGGCTTCTGGACCTCAAGCGGCGGGCGGCTCACCCATTGATCCAGTCCACATTCGCCAATAGATGCTTGTGGCAATTTCTCTAACAAAATCTGCAACCGTTCCTGCCAACCGCCGGCCGCCGTGTGAGCCTGCCACGGATGAATCCCAAATGCGGGTGAAATCAAATCTGGGGCTGCAGAGGCGAGATTACTCACGGCTTGCCAGTCGTTTTCACAAGTCGCATTCACGAGACAATGTCTGACACCTGCTTGTCTCATCGCCGCGATGACGGAGCCGATCTCACCGAGCCGCGAGTCTTGGAGATGATTGTGGGAGTCGGTCCAGGGAATCATGATGGCATCTAGCGGACGCCGCGTGGTCCAGCCTTCTTGGGTTTTTCGAAAGTAACGTCGGTGATCGAAGTGCGGCGGTTGCTCGATGGATCGCAGGTGGCGACTTGCATTTTACGCAATGTCCAGACGTTGTTGGCGATTTGCATGACATCCTCGACTTGGAATTCCTTCACGAGTCCGCCGTTCTTGTCGTGGCCGCGGATGCGCATGAAGGCGCCGAACTTAGTATGAACCCAGACGTAGACCACCTCGTAACGGCCAGCAGAATTTCGCGGCTTGTCGATGCGAAGCTTGTAGCAAGGTTGTCCGCCAACGTCTTCTGTGCCTTCCAGTTTCGGATTCGGCCAGTAGAAGAAACGCAGCGCGAGATCCTCATAAGTCAGATCCGTGCCAGCGATGGGTTCTACGATTTTTTTTGCTGGAAACTCGATGGTTTTACCATCGACGATTTCGAATAGATTGAAATTTTCATCGCCGATCCGCATGTGGAAAATCCGCCATGGACCTTTGTTTTCGGAAAACTGGAATTGGATGTCCTTGCCCTTGAGGAAGAGCGTGATCGGGATATTACCGCCCTTCCGGAGATTTCCGTTCAAGCCTTCGTCGAGCTGGGTCAGCGTGGCAGAAATACGAGCGCCTTCGAGGATTTGTTGGGCAGATGGTTGTTGGGCGTGAGCACTGAGGGTGAAGAGCAAGGCGACTGCGAGTGATTTGAAATTCATGGCGTTAAGTTGAGGCAATTGACCCATTGAACAAGCTTTCGAAGCCAATTATTCAAAAAAGCTCCCAGACAGAAGTCATGATTTTTAAATCAGATTTTTTGAGACTTGCTGATTTGTAACCTCGCGAATTGGATGAAGGCCAACCCAAGTTTCGTTTTCGACCATCTTATGAGTCTCCGTCAGCAGCTATCCGATATTCTTCCGCCGTTACTTCCAGGAAATCCTGCGGACTCGATCAAGGGTACTGAGCTGATCCGACTCACCCGTTTGCAACTGGATGGAAACTATTCAGATGCGTCGCTGCGTTATCATTTTTCCATCATGTCGTGCGATCCTGGCTCGCCAATCGCCAAGGTGGAAAAAGGTCAAGGCTACTACCGCCGCAGCGCGCCGCTGCCCGCACTTTCTGGGGCGCAGGAATTAATCGCGCTGACACAAGGCCGTCTCGATGATCTTACTACGGTGGACCAAGACATCGTGGATGAGGCGATGTTGCGCGTCCGGAAATTCCGCGCTGTGGTGACTCGCTACTTCGAAATCAATGGCCGCTTCCCCTTCGCATTTCGGAAAGCCTTCGGCAAAGATGCACCGATCAGCAATCTATGGAAATATCCAGAACTCGTTCTCGTTGATTGGGAAACAGGTGGATCTCCCGATGAGGAAATGTCATTGGATGAAACGATGCTTTCGCTCAAGCAGCGGCTCGGCATCGCACCGTTTCGGATGCACGCCGCGCGACTTCGGATCCAGCCATCGCTACAAACGTATCGCGAAGATTTTTTCCAGACTCTCGCCGTTTCGATGTGGGCACAAGGCGGGGAACTTATTTATGCCGGACCGATCGAGGATGAAGCGCTCGCCGATAGTTTCCGGCGTCTCTGCGCGAGCTTTGGTGTCGGCGTGACATCCTTCGGGCTGACGACAGATGCTCTTGATGATCTGCCACGGCCAGCGCATATTATCAACGCTCATCCTCGCGAAATGGAAGCCATCATGAGCAAGCTGGAAATCCATCGCATCGCGGCACCGAGATCACGGCCGCACCTCGACTGGACAGCTCTCAGCTCCATGCGGAATGAATCTCAAGAAGCTGAGAAGCTCGTGAAATGGCTCACTCACTGCATCGATGAACGCCGCGCAGAAGCCTTCAAAGAGGAGTGATTTTTCGGTTAACGCCATTTTTCCACATATTGTTAAAAATCAATTTGAGTGACTTGGCGGCAGATGCGAAATTGTCGATTCAATCATTCGTTTGACATTACCGTTTCAATCATTTCTCGTAGGGAGACCTATGCGTGAAATCATTTTCCCTGAATCTGGCTCCAAGCGGAAATTATTGGATTCGGCTGAACAGTTGTTTGCAGATAAAGGCTTCGA
>JANORE010000314.1:0-5919 GCA_031415155.1 Akkermansiaceae bacterium
GCGGTTGGTTTGCTTCCCCTTTGAAGCGCGGTCGTATAGGCATCCTTCGCCGTAGCACCGTGGGTATTTTCTACCACTCGAAACGCCATCGGAAAAAACCTTCGGTAATCGACCTTCAAGGACTTCCACGACGGCATGAACCGGTTCGACCATCGCGCCGCCTTCGCCACCATCACCGCCCGCCGCAACTATCACCCGTGCAAATCTCGTCATTCGCCGTTTCTGCCCTTGCGAGAAACCCGCCCGCCGTCTAAGCCGATGCCGATATGAGTGAAGCCGTCACCCCGCAACCGCCGCAATCCACCGAAGCCGAATTGATCGCCATCCGCCGCGAGAAATTGGGAAAACTCCGCGAGCTGGGTATCGATCCCTACGGCGCACGCTTCGAGGTCAGCACCACGCCCGCAGCGCTTCACGCCGATTTCGCCGAAGGGCTGCAAGTGAAAGTGGCTGGCCGCATCACGGCGGTGCGTGAATTTGGCAAATCTTGCTTTATTGAGCTCTCCGATGTGCTCGGCCACATCCAGGGCTACGTGGGCCTGAAGACGCTGGATGAAACGAGTCTGGCAGCATGGAAATGCCTCGACCGTGGCGACTGGATCGGCATAGAAGGGGAGACCTTTCTCACCAAGACGGGCGAGCCGACGGTGAAGTTTGAGAAGTTCACCGTGCTCTCAAAGTCCCTGCGGCCCATGCCAGATAAGTGGCACGGCGTGGCGGATCGGGAGATTAAATACCGCAAGCGTCACCTTGATCTCATGGGGAATCCGGCCAGTGCGGCGTTGTTTGTGAAACGCTCGCTGATGATCGCCGAGATCCGCCGTTTTCTCCAAGATCGCGGTTTCCTCGAAGTGGAAACACCGATGCTTCACGACATCGCCGGTGGCGCGGCGGCCCGGCCATTTGAGACGCATCATAATGCGCTGGGGATGCCGCTGACCCTGCGAATCGCGCCCGAGCTTTTCTTGAAGAGGCTCCTCGTCGGCGGATTTACCAAAATTTTCGAGCTGAATCGTAGCTTCCGGAACGAAGGGATTTCCCGCAGGCACAATCCGGAGTTCACGATGCTGGAGGCGTATTGGGCGTTTTCGGATTTCGAGGAAATGGCCGATCTGGTCGAGGAACTCACCTGTCATCTGGCGGAGAAGTTTTGCGGGGGACTCCAGATCGAGCACAAGGATGAGGACGGCAATGTCACCCGCACCATCAATCTGGCTCGCCCGTGGAAGCGTGCGAGTTATCACGATCTCATCGCCGCTGCTGCCGGTGCTGATTTTTTCGAGATCGACGCTGCGGGCCGCCGTGCCCGTTGTGAGGAGAAGGGCGTGCAGATTTCTGAAAATATGGCCGATCACGAAGTCATCCAGCAAGCCTTCGAGAAGTTGGTGGAAGAAAAAACCTTCGATCCGTGCTTCGTCACCCGCGTCTCCAGCGAGCTGGTCCCGCTGGCAAAAGTCAGCCCCGGTGGCCGGACGGTGGAAGTCTACGAACTCATTATCAACGGCCAAGAAATTTCTCCCGGCTACTCAGAGCTGAACGATCCCGACGTCCAACGCGCTCGCCTCGAAGCTCAGTCGGGTGAAGAAACCCAGAAGGTGGACTACGATTTTATCGAAACTCTCGAGCATGGGATGCCTCCAGCGGGCGGCATCGGCATCGGTCTTGACCGACTTTGCATGATGCTCACGGGCGCGCCGACGATCCGCGACGTCGTCCTCTTCCCGCTCCTGAAGCGGAAGGAGTAGGCTGCGAAGTAGACTGCCACTTGGCTTAAAATGATTGGGAAAATCGCTGCTGATGTCTGAATCCACTCGTGCTGATAAATGGCTGTGGGCTGCTCGTTTTTTCAAAACCCGCAGTCTCGCCGCAGAGATGTGTGCCGATGGAAAGGTGAAGCGTAACGGGCATTCGCTAAAACCTGCGTCACCCATTCAGGTGGGCGATTTGCTCCAGATTTCTTTCGTCGAAGGGCCGGGTGCTCGGGAAATCTCCGTGAAAGCGATCATCGACAAGCGGGTCGGTGCCCCTGAAGCGCAAGCGTGCTATGAGGATCTCACGAAGCTGGAAATTTATGAAGCTCTGAGGCTGTGGCAGCTTGCGAAACAAGAAGCGGCCAAAGGGCGTCCGACGAAACGGGATCGCCGGGAAATCGATAAAATCCACGGCTTCTGGGACTAGTATAAGGCATACATTCAAGTGGCCTTAACTTTTTCAAGTTGATCGGGAGATGTTAAAAGTGAAAATGGCTCGCACCTCTCGAAGGAAACGCGGCTTTACTTAGACAGCCGCCCCGGTCATCCACCGCCAAGCTTTCGCCACCATCACCGCCCGCCACAACTGACCCCGTGCAAAAATCCGCCATGCCGATGAGGAGATGATGTAGAAAAACCTTTTTCTCGCCCATTTTTTTGATGTTCAGTGGACTCACTCACTTTGAGTTTTTATCCGGGTGAGTAATGGCTCAAATACATACCATTGTTTCCAATAAGTTCTTACTTGCCGAAGCATGGTCGTCGCCCAAATTTTTTCAGCTTCCCCATCGTGACCCCGCCTTCTCGGTGGGAGCTGTATTTGAGGGAAAACGACGATGCGGTATCGCCGCCAGCCGTCGCGGACAATGAATAATGGAAAGCACGGTGCACCCGTCGCTTGTGCTAAAAATAGTGGCCCCTTTGGCAGCCGCATCACCAAGCAAGGCTCCACTTCCACATCCATGGGAGAAACGTCGAAGACCACTCGATCGCCTTGGACCGCCACAATATTTCCCTCGCGGAGTAGCCGTGCTAATTCCACTCCTAACATATTTCCTTCCTGATTGTAGAGTGTGCGGAAATTTGGATGCTGTGCTTCTTTAAGTCGGATTTCTTGTTCCCTGATTTTTTGGGTTTCCGGTTCACGTTCGGGTGCCCGCACGGTGTAAAGCGTCCGGCGAAAGCGTGAGGAGAATAGAGGGGCCGCGATGTCATAATTCCCCATGTGCGCGGTGAGAATCAGACATCCTTCCTGTCGATTTCTTAAATCTTCAAACTCAGTCAGCCCTTCCACCACCCAGTCCACTGCTCCCGTTTGGCTTTCACAGCGCTGTGCATCGACCAAGGTCAGCGCAAAATTCCAAAAAACCTGCCAAGTGCCAAGCCATGCCTGGCATCCGCCCCAGTGGGGATGAAGTGCTCGCAAATTCCCTAGAACCGCCTGCCGCTGAGACCTCCCAAATACGAAAAATAGAAAAGTCCAGCCTCCCGTCAGCACGGGTTCGAGAAACCACGGCACCACTCGTAGCGCGTGCAACATCAGTCGAGCTGGAACATCACCGAATATCCCAAATCGAGGAATCAGTCGCAAATTTCGTTTACCTCGCACCACCACTAGAAAAACCCATCAATGACCATTTGTGCAAGCTGTCCTTTATGGATGAGGCTATTCATTCATCACGGAGAGAGAAACTGAGGCATCAAATCCAATGATTTGCTGGAGTGGTCTGACAAACATGAGCGATCGCAGCTCAGCCGCTCTCATCAAATACTCAGCTGCGTGGTTGGAGGCCGCTTCTGCGAACTAGCACCGAGCTTTGTGAGACCTCTTCGGATTGGATCGAGCCGCGAACTACGAAAACGTCAGCACCGGTGCCGACTCGGTTGTAAAGATCCGCGACATCGCTGCTGCCCATGCGGATGCAACCGTAGGAAGCAGGTGAGCCAAGGCGGCGTTCTTCTGGAGTGCCATGAATGTAAATGGTCCTGCGGAAGGTGTTTTGATTGCGAGATTCGGTGCCAGTCAACCACATGATCCTCGTCACGATCGGGTCACGACCGGGCGCATCGGGCCGGATGACTTCGCCTGTGCGACGGCGGCTTTTAAAAACCGACCCGATCGGTGCGTTATCGCCGATTTTCTTGGCGACTTTCAGCCTACCCAGTGGAGTGCAATTGCTGCCGGGTCTGTCACCGATGCCGAATTTAGAAGTGGAAATTTCGTAGGATTTCACGGGGGTTCCATCGCGAACCAAAAGCATTTTTTGGTCCTTCACGCTGACAATCATTTTATTCCGGGTATCTCCCCCCGCATTGAATGAACTTGTGCCACAACCCGTGAGTCCGATGACCGCGAGCAGACTCAATAGCGGGAAAATTAAAAGAACTGTGATAGATCTCATCATATCAGTGAGTTATGTAACTTTAAAGTTTATGGCTTGAAACGCGTTCCACAGAATCTGAGGGTAACAAACGTGCAAGTGATGAGAGAGATGTGTAGAAGAAGCCTACAGGAAATGGAAGAAGAAGGATGGCGGAAGGCCAATTGGCACTCAAGGCGGCCTCCACCACGACAAAAAGGAAGAAGAAACCAAAAAGCAGCTCGACAAACGGAGTCAGTGTTTTCATCGCCCGGTAACTACTTTTCTTCCAATCTTGGCGCTTTGCTTGGCCGATCCCATACTTCGGAGTGCGGACAAATGCCGTTTCGTGATTAAAGAGGGCTTCAAGAACAGCCTTGGTATTACTGATCGACATGCCGATGCCGAGCGCGAGGAGAAGTGGCAAGTAGGGGATTTCCTTCCACCACGAGCCGGGGCGCAGCGCTTTTTGAGCGACCAGATAAAAAACGATGACCGAAACGGATGAGAAGAAAAAGATCGGGACGTTGATGATATAATAACTAAACGCGCCGAAGTCTGGCTGTGCTTGCTGATTTGGATAGATCAGGAAGCACAAGCAAATCAGGAGAAGATAGGCGAAATTAGAAGTGAGATGCGCCGTGGCCTCCATTTTGATGAACAGGGGCACATTGCTTTTCCAAATCGCTGGGAGGACTTTTTTACAAACTTGGATGGAACCCTTTGTCCAGCGATGCTGCTGACTCTTGAAGCCGTCCATATCCACAGGTAGCTCGGCGGGAGTCTCCACCTCATTGAGGAAAATGAAGCGCCAGCCCTTGAGCTGTGCCCGGTAGCTGAGATCCATGTCTTCGGTGAGCGTGTCGTGCTCCCATCCGCCGGCATCGACGATGCAGGATTTACGCCAAATTCCGCCCGTGCCATTGAAGGTAAAGAAGCGCCCAGAACGGTTGCGCGCGGTTTGCTCCAATTCCAAGTGACCATCAAGGAACATGGCTTGGATGCGGGTCAAGACGTTGAATGTCCGATTGAGATGGCCCCAGCGAGTTTGAATCATCCCGATTTTTTCGTCGGTGAAATAATGAATGGTTTCCTGTAGAAGATCGGGATTCGGGACGAAGTCCGCATCAAGGATCAGCAGGTATTCGCCTTTCGCGAAGCGGCTTCCATTTTCGAGCGCACCTGCCTTGTAGCCTGTGCGGTCTGTCCGGTGGATGTGCTCCGCATCAAAGCCGCGTGCTTTTAGGCTCTCGATCCCAGCGCGACAAATCTCGACGGTTTCATCCGTGGAATCATCCAATAACTGGATCTGCATCTTGTCCTGCGGGTAATCCAGTGCAGAAACGGAAGCCAGCAAGCGATCCACCACATGCATTTCATTGAATACCGGAAGCTGGATGGTGACCAGTGGTAGATCTTGAAATAACTCTTTCGGCTTCGGGTGCTTGCGCGAATGCTTCAAATAGAGAAACACAATCGTCAGGCGGTGTGACCCATAACCCGCAAGGCCGATGAGAACAATTATATAACAAATATACCAAAGAGGTGATGTCCAGTCCATGGGGTGAAAGCTTTTAGAACGTTCCGAGCCCCTTAATTATTCCAGAGAATCAAAGCCCGGGTGTCGATGAATCATTAAGCTAAGTTGATTTAACTAAACTCTCGACGCCGCAGGCAAGCCAGAATTCCCCGACTCGTCAAGTGCCAAGTCCACAGGTCTGCGGTGTGGGTGGCTACATGAGGGAGATCAAACCCCAAGCGACTGCTTTTTCAAAAGAAATTTAACCGCAGATAAACAGGATTGACGC
>JANORE010000315.1:0-3552 GCA_031415155.1 Akkermansiaceae bacterium
ATCTTCACCCAAGCCGCGAATGATCGGACGGCTGGCTCCTGGGCCAAATGAAGTGGAGCTAACTCCCGGCTGCTTATTGAGCGTTTCACCGAGGGAAGATTCCAAGCTCAGCATCAATTCTTTCTCGCGCAAGACACTCGCAGGCTGGACCAGCTCGAACAAGGTCCGATCCAGCGGGCTGGCAGTGATCACCATTTCGTCGAGTGTCTTTGGAATGAGATCTGGAGATTGAGCGAAGGCAGAAGTGGTAAGCAGCAGCGGCAAGCAAGATTTATATTTCATGAGAGTCGCGCTTAAAATTTACAAACACACTAAAATTGCAAGAACGTATTTTAATCTTGAGCAATTCGATGACGACCGACGTGCTTTTTCGTTCGTATTTCCCTTGGCGAAATTCGCATACGGCACTAAGAGTCGCGCATCATGACTCGTTCTTCTATCGAAATGGCGGCAAAGATTTACATCGTCGCTCTCACCGTTGTCTTTATTTGGACCGTCACCAAAGTTCTGGGCCAAATCGGTTGGATGTGATTTGGTGAAGTAGTTCCAATTTTTACACCCGCTTTTCCTGATTTCTCGTCCGCCACGCATGGGCGAAAAATCCTGCGGCAAACACGAACATAAATACCGAGAAGAATTGGCCCTTGGTGAGGAAGCCTACCAGCGCAGCATCCGGCTCACGGAATTGCTCACCGATGATTCGGAAAATCGCATACAACGCGAAAAATAATCCCGTAATCAGACCCGCCGGGGCTTTGGGGAAACGGAGCCTTACCGTCCAAAGAATGACAAATAACAATAAACCTTCTAACAATCCTTCATATATCTGTGATGGATGGCGTGGTTGGAGATATTCGCCCAGCGCTTGAGAAATTTCCGGGTTCTTTCTCGCTGCAACCATCAGTGGTTCAAAGAGCTTGGCATCGCCCAAAGCCGGATCGATCCGAGCGCAAGCCTGCCAAGCCATGCTCTGAGTTTCTTCGGACTCCTCGGTAATCGAGAGTGGAAATTTCACCGCCCACGGCACGCCATCGGCCACACGACCATAGAGCTCGCCATTGATGAAATTGGCAACTCTGCCGAAAAACAATCCCAGCGGACCAGCGACGCACAGCCCATCCGCCAGTTTCGGCCACGAGATGTGGTGCTTTTTTGCGTAAATCCAAGTAAAAATCGCCAAGCCGAGAATGCCACCGTGACTTGCCATGCCGCCTTCCCAAACGCGAAATGGTAATAACGGATCTGCGGCTAAACTCCCCCACCCTTGCCTAGGAAGCTGATAGAACAACAAATATCCTAGCCGCCCTCCGAGAAACACGCCGAACAAGGCGCACGCCGCGATGAAATCACCCACCTTGTCCGACTTCATCACCCACAAACCACGTTGAGCCAGATTTCTTAAAATCCAAAATCCAACGACGAATCCCATCAGGTAGGCGAGACCGTACCATTTCAACGACACTTCGCCATAGATCGGCAAGGCGACTGGGTCTAAATCATGTACATAAATCGCTAGCACGGCGCGGAGCACACACGATCCCCGCCGGGCTAGCAAGGAGAAGGGGTCATTCGAGTCCGTTTTTCCCACCCCTGCCCTTCTCCCTCGCACAAGTCAAAATCACAGGAGAATTCGCGGAAGTTTGAGAAACAAGTGCCTTATTCTATGAGAATTATAGCGTTACATGGCCGATCTTTTAATCGATTGGTTCTGGATTCAAGTCCCAGTCCTCCTACTTCCTTTATTATCAGATATTTGCCAAACTATACTGCCGTGTATGAAGTTTTTTGAAAACGGGTCACTGGTAAGCGACTCACGCAGGAAGTCCCTACCCACCGATGTGCGGTGATCTTCTTGATCAAAGAATCATCAATCACCCGCATGACCGCTGAGGAGTTCTGATATCAGATGAGGTGGCAGCGGAGCGGCGCGAAGTTCATCTTTCGTGAATTGATGATTCCGAGAAGCGATGGCGTAAATATCGAAAACCATCTGCTCATGGGTTCCTTGCTCACTTAGATTTTCCGCCCATGCTAGAGCGTTTTCAGGATCGTTTTCCTGCGAGATTTGCGCCGTGATCATCAATAGTGCGGGCTGTAAACTATCTAGCGAATGAGCCTTCGCCAGCCAATCACGAGTCGCGACGGGGTCCACACGAAACCATGCCGCGACTGCAAAATTTAACGATCTAGCATCTCCCATTTTGATGAAATGAGTGATTTGAGCCACATGATCGACTGGAGCTGGCTGAATTTCTGGCACGATCGCGGAGCTGGCTTCACGGAAAATTTCTGGCTCTGCAACTTCGGCAGAATTCCAGAAAGGTAGATCTCTCGATGGAAGGCGTTGGCGTAAATCAGAGACTTGCAAACTTGGCTCTGCGGTTTTTCGAGCCGTCGGGTAAATGCCGATGACCCCTAAAATGATAGCGATGACTAACAGGATTGCGCCGAGGAATTTCATGCCGTTGCCAGAGATTCAGATATTGGGGGAGGAATGAGTTCGGAGTTGGCGTGGGTTTCCATCCCGTCAAATCGCAGCAGACGAGCGCTATTAAAGATCACAAAGAACGCGCTGAACTCGTGGAAAAATGCGGCAGCGATCGGGTTCACAAATCCCAGCGTTGACAGTGTGATGGCGATGATGATGAAGGCGAAACCGCAGAGGAGATTCTGATTGATGATGCGAACGGTTTTCGATGATAAAAGCAAAAGATCTGGCAGCCGACGGAGATCATTCGACATCAGGGCGACATCGGAAGTGTGGATGGTGACATCATTTCCAAGTGCTCCCATGGCCACACCGAGATCGCCTTCCGCGAGAGCTGGGGCATCGTTGAGGCCATCTCCCACGACCATGACCTTGCGGCCTTGGGCGCGGAGATGACGAATGTGGGTGAGCTTATCTTCCGGCAGGCAGTTGGCCTTGAAGTCGGTGATGCCGACGTAAGAAGCGATGTTTTGAGCAACCTCCGTCCGGTCTCCGGTGAGCATGATGAAGTCTTCGATACCGAGCGAGCGCAGCCGCGCCAACGTCTCACGAGCCTCGGGCCGGATGGTATCTGCGAGTAGAAAAGTAGATACATGCACGCCATTTACAGCGAGGAGCACCAGCGAGTGACGGGTGTATTCTGCGGGATTGATCGCGAGAGTCATGCCCAATTTCTCAAGGAAAGAAGGTCTGCCGATGAGCACCCGCTGATCCTCTACCATGCCTTCGAGACCCAGACCCGAGTGCTCGGTGAAGTCACTCACTCGCGGGCGATCTTCTGGTGCGACGGCATTCGAGATGGCTCGTGCGACGGGATGGTTCGAATTTCCCTCAATGGCTGCGGCGATACGAAGTGCGGATTTCTCGTCGAAATGATCGGTATGAACGAGTGCCTCTTCGAGCTCTAACTTCCCTTGAGTGAGCGTGCCGGTTTTATCAAAAACCACGGTATCGATCATCCGTGCAGACTCCAGATGACGGACGCTTTTGATGAGAAGCCCCATCCGCGAGCCAGCCGCAATCGCAGAAACCATGGCCGATGGACTGGCGAGAACGAAGGCACA
>JANORE010000316.1:0-1914 GCA_031415155.1 Akkermansiaceae bacterium
AGCAACCCCAAGGCAAGGAGGGCTTTCGTAATTTTCTCACCGAAGTCGCTGCTTTCGAAGGCGAGATGCCGTCGCTCTTGCGGAAACATTTCCCCGAGTTGAATCTATCAGAAACGAGTTTGGCGAAATGGTGGGCGCTACAAATGGCCAACATTGGCGGGCAAAATTTGCTCACGGACATCTTCACAATTTCCCAAACGGAGGCGGCGTTGAGCGAGGCGTTAAGGCTGGATTTCCGAACGGAAGAAGGCATTTTCCAGCAGAAGGAACTCAGCGCGTGGCCCGAGTTGGCGGACTTATCCGAGCCAGAGCGAGCCAAGGCCGTGCAGCTGGCACAAGACTCTCTCGTCCGCCTCAGCTATCGGTGTTTTCCCTCCTATCGGCCGATTCTTTCCGAATATCAGATCGCTCTCCGGGCACTCGTCAAAAATAAAACTCAGGATCTCGCCGCTCAACTCGCAGGCCTTGAGGAACGACGTGCCACGATGAGCGCGAAAGCGGTGCGAGGGCGCGACTATCTCGATTGGTTTGAAATCAGTCGTGCCCGTGAAACCAGTGGCGTTTTTGACGACTACATGCGTCTCAAGGACCGCCTGAAGGCAAATCCTCATCGCCGCGGTGATCCTCTCTCAAACTATCTAGACCGAATGGACACGATTTTTAGCCGCGAAGGTGACCCGAGAATAGCAGAACCTAGCCAGCCATTTGATGAGCAGCCATTACCTGAGTTGTTAGACCTGCCGCCGTTACCGAGGTGATTGACTCAATCTCTGCGGCCTAGTGCCATCATCAGGAAATAGGCGAGCTGGGCGATGGAGCCGATGGCGGCAACGAAGTAGGTCATCGCAGCCCAGAACAAGGCGTTTTTCGCCTTTTCCTGTTCCATGCTCGCGGCGACTCCACTGCTTTCCATCCAGACAAGAGCGCGGCGGCTCGCGTCGAACTCCACGGGCAGAGTGATGACGGAAAATAAAGTAGTGATTCCGAAAAGCCCGACCCAAGCCCAAAGCATCATCGGACTATGCATGAAGCCGACTCCGAGCATCCCTGCGATCATGACCCAGTTGAGCATTTTGCTCGAAAACTGGACGGCTGGCACCATTTTCGAACGGAAGCCAAGCCAGACGTAAGCTTGCTGATGTTGGACGGCGTGTCCGCATTCATGCGCGGCGACGGCTGCTGCAGCCACGGTGTTCATTCCATAAACGGACTCGCTTAGATTGACGGTTTTACTCACCGGATCGTAGTGGTCCGTGAGTTGGCCGGGAGTGCTGATGACTTGCACATCGGTGATGCCGTTTTGTTTGAGCATCGCCTCGGCGATTTCAGCACCCGTCATCCGAATGGGGATTTGCGAGTATTCGTCGAAGCGGCGCTTGAGCATCCCACTGACGAGGAAGCTGACCAGCATGGATGCGCCGATGATGATCAGATAAGTCGCATTAAATCCACCAGGAGCTAAACCAACTTGAGCAATGTTCAAAGTTTCTAAATACATGGCAGCAACATAAGTTTCCCCATTCTTGATCGCAACTGAATTTCTGGTGGAAAAATCGAGGGATTTTCTAAGCCGCACTCCAGCCGTTCTTCTTACGATCCGCCAGACGGAGGGAACCGAGGCTTGCAGTCGCCAGCACATCCCGTTACCACCTCGGCGTGGCTGCCAAAGCGAAATCAAAGACCGAGAAAAATGAAAATTTCTACGCGGTAGTCGGCAGTGATGACGGGCTAGTCCGCGAAAAGGCACTCATCCTTTACAACCAACTTACCGGTGGCGTGGATGATGGTTTCACTCATGAGACCATCGACGGCATTGCGGATAATTCTGAATCTGCCTTCGAGATTTGCTCTTCCACCGTCCAGGCACTACTCACGATCCCGATGTTCGGCGGAGATAAAGTCGTCTGGCTCCGC
>JANORE010000317.1:0-4414 GCA_031415155.1 Akkermansiaceae bacterium
TCGATAGCTCGGTGAAGCGAGGCGAGCCAACCAGTTTTCCTCTCAATCAAGTGATCAAAGGCTGGACCGAAGGCCTCCAACTGATGGTGGAAGGCGAGAAGCGTCGCTTCTGGATACCCGCGGATCTCGGCTACGGTGAAAATCCCGGCGGTGGTCGCCCCGGCGGACTCCTTGTTTTCGATGTCGAGCTTCTGAAAATCAAGGAAGCCCCCAAGCCGCCTCCAGTTCCTGAAGATGTCGCAGCACCTCCAGAAAGTGCTGAAAAAACGGCCTCGGGTATTTCTTCCAAGGTTCTCGCGAAGGGCACTGGCACCGTGCATCCCAAGGAGTCTGACCGAGTGGAAGTCCATTATTCCGGCTGGACCAAGGACGGAAAAATGTTCGATAGCTCAGTCACTCGCGGTGAATCGATCGTATTCGGACTTCAACAAGTCATTCCCGGCTGGACCGAGGGCGTGCAGCTGATGGTGGAAGGCGAAAAACGCCGATTCTGGATTCCTGGGAAATTAGCCTACGGTGAGACCGCTCCAGCGGGCGCCCCTTCTGGCACGCTGGTCTTCGATGTGGAGTTGATCAAAATCGTTAAATGACGATTCCTTGGTTTAATTTCCTGACCTTTCTGACTGCACTGGGCTTGATCTCATGTGTCGAACCCGCACGTGAGGTCCCAGTCTCAACAGTTCCTGCCGGGAAAATGACTCCGGCAGGAAAACGGGCTGCTACCAACAAGCCCAAAGCTCCACGGATGAATGGACGAGGCGTGATCACTTCGATTTCCCTCGAAAAACTCTTCGAGTTACAACAATCGGGCAATGCCTTGATCTATGATGCTCGGCCTGGCTTTTATTTCAGCATGGGGCACATTCCGGGAGCCTTCAATTTACCAAAAGCTGACTGCGATGCTCAGATCACCGAGCGCAAAGCAGAGATTGAAGCCGCACTGGCTGCGAAAAAAACGATTGTCGTTTATTGCACCAACCTCACTTGTCCAGATGCGCGCACGGTGGCCATTCATCTCGCCAGCTTCGGCTATTCTTCTTCCACCTTGACGGGTGGCTGGGATTCTTGGAAAGAAAGCGGCCTGCCCACCGAGTGATTTTTCAATCTTACTTCTAACTATTACCTGTAATTCTATGACTTCATTCTCAAACGTCACCGTCGATTCAAAAGCAAATATCTACTTCGACGGTAAAGTCGTTTCCCACACCGTTCATTTTGCCGATGGCACCAAGAAAACACTGGGCCTGATCTATCCGGGAAATTTCCACTTCGGCACCGCCGCGCCTGAGCGCATGGAGATCATCGCCGGAACTTGTAAGGTGATTCTCGATGGCTCCTCAGAAACTCTCGTGATTGAAGCGGGTTCTGCCTTCGACGTCATTGGAAACAGCGGTTTCACCATCGAAGTCAGTGAAGGAATCTGCGAATACATTTGCTCGTTTCTTCCGGTTTGATGCTGCGTTCGAGGCTTGTCGGAATCATCGCCACGCTTGCGTTGATCTTGTCTGCATTGAGTTCCTGCGGCATTCGTCTGCCCAATACTCCGGTGCTGACTCATCGGGCAGAAATGGTCAAGACGCTGCCCATTCCGGGAAATAAAGATCCAGATGTTCTCGTCTGGCTCATTTCTGACGAGTTCCACACCGGCATGGTTTTTGAATATGAATGGCTCATCGAGTCCGGATTTATTCCGCCAACTGGCTTCGGGAAACCGAAATACGTTACCCTGAGTTGGGGAGATCGCACCGCTTATATGGAGAAAGGGCTACACACGCCGTGGAAGTTTTTTCAAGCACTCTTCCTACCCACGCCGTCTGTCATGGAACTCATCCCAGCGAATTGGAACGTCACGGAAGTTTGCCCACATCAACGGATTTGGAGAAAACTGGTCTCGCGTGAACGCGGCAAAGATCTCGCGGCATTTCTCAACGATTGCAGCACGCCCGGCCCCGGCGGCAGGCCCATCGTCTGCGGAACCTCCAGTTGGGGTGGCGGTGTTCTGCTAGAATCTCGCCACGTTTATTTCGTCCCGCGCGTTTGCAATGTCTGGACGGTTCATGCGATCGAAACTCTCGGCGGTGAAATGCACCCATGGCTCGCCATCACCGCCAACGGTCTGATCCGCCAAGCTGAAAAATCGCCGAATGATTTCGAAAAAATCTGGCCCGGTAACGGCGAAAAATTTTAATCGGACTCTCAGGAATTAGCTTTTTTTGGCAACGGGAGGTGGCACATCCATGGGCCGACAAATGATGATTCCCGCATGTTTCGATGCGCCATTCACATAGTCGGAAATGGGACGATCCATAACGACCATCCGCCCTTTTTCTCGGTCTGAAGTCGCATGGCTGAAATAAGCACGATCTTTCATTCTGATGATCAAGCCAACGTGCGAAGTGTAGCTGCTCGCATCTCGAGTGGTGATCGCGCAGACGTCGCCATTTTGAAGATATTTCTCCGCATCGCGGACCTTAGATTTCGGAACATGATACACGGGGAGATTGGAAACTTGGGATTCGATCCTGCCCATCGGCTCGATGAGTGATGGATTCGAGCGAAGGTAGCGGTAAGCCTTCCATTGCACCGTCATCTCACGGATTTCTCGGTGGAGTTTCTCGGCGTGAGGAATCCGCGAAGTAATATTCATCGCATAACCACGACGCTGATTATCGTAAAAAACTTCCTCCAGATGATGCATCCGACTGAGATAATTCCCGGTGCAAACGCCGTTTCGATAGCGTTCGATCTCGATCATGTGGAGCAAATGTTGGGGTTGATAGGGCGCGGAATGATGGCGGAGCATTCGGGCCAAGGCCAAAGCGTTTTCATAATATGTCCAGCAATCCATCCCTTTGAAGTTGGCCACAGGCGACTCGATCCGATCATGAACTTCTAACGAGTAATTCACATAAGGCGTGCCGATCATTTCTCTGGCGACGCGGATCGTTCGCTCGCCCAAGGGTAATTCTCGCCATTTTTCACGCTCCGCCTTGGCCACGATGGCGTAAAACTTGGACTCGCCTTGGAATACCGTGGCAAGCGGGAGTTTCGGCTGGGTCAGCGGGGGGACGGTCTTCTGGGCGATGGCCGTGAGCGGTGCAAGTGCCGTTAGAGCGAAGCAAATCGGGAGAGATTTAAAATTCATGGAGATCACATAGCCGAATTCACCCGATGAGAAAAGAGAACATTCACGAAAAAACGGGGGAGGGGATCTGGAGAATCACTTGACTTGGTAGCCGGACAGATCGGGCTTAAAAAGCGCCTCATTGAGGTCCAGATTGAAGCGTGGATTCTGAAAAATCGTCCGCAGCCGCGACTTGTCTTGCAGCTCGATTTCAAGTGCCCGGAGTTCATTCTTCGAGGGATCGATATCGAGGAAAATCCATGGGATTTGCGAGCGAGTGCGGCGGTCCTTGGCCTTGAGTGTGTATTGGTGGATGCCAGAAGTGACGCGGGACTCGATGACTTCGAAGGTCTGATAGAAAGTCTCGATGGATTGGAACGCCTTGCCGGAAAGCAGGGCAAAGCGGGCGGCCTGTGGCGAGTCGGCCCCCGTTTGGCGGGCGGTTTTGGTCGCTACTTCGATGAGAGTGAGAGTTTTTCCATCGGAGACCGCCAGAGTTTCGAAGGGTTCTCCGAGCTGCCAGCGGATTTTGTCGGGCTTGGAAAATGAGAGCCGCCCCGGCGTGGTGGTCGGTAGTTTGAGGGCTGGCAGCTTGCGTTCTTGAATGAAGGCGGAGTCGAGCGACGTGATGGATGATTGGCGCTTCAGCCATAAGTCGAGCTGGGCGTTATCCGCATGGACGTTCGCGAAAGTGAGGAGGAGAAGTGAAATCAGGAAGCGCATGGCAGAGGATCATTGGGCATCAAGCTGGATCGTCACTGGGCGTTTTTTTTCAATTTAGCCCGAGCGATTTCGATGACCATCGGCAGGATGGAAATGCCGATGATTGCTAGCACGACGAGTTCAAAATTCTTTTTCACAATTTCAAACCCTCCGAAAAACCACCCGGCAGGCAAGATCAGCCCCACCCACAGGACCGCACCGACCACGTTGAACGTCATGAAGCGTCGATAGTTCATTTCTCCGCTGCCAGCGACGAATGGTGCGAACGTTCGAACAATGGGGACGAAGCGCGCAATGATGATCGTTTTCCCGCCATAGCGGACGAAAAATTCGTTCGTTTTCTCGATGTGGCTCGGTTTCACGATCCGTGGAAATTTCCGCATCATCCAGCCGCCGAATTTACGGCCGATCCAGTAATTCACCGTGTCGCCAAGAATGGCGGCAACGAGCAGAACCGCCGCCGCGATCCAGATATTGAGCTCGGAAGTCGGATCTGCCGCGATCGCACCAATCGCAAAAAGCAAGGAATCACCGGGTAAAAATGGTGTCACGACGAGGCCCGTTTCG